>JAFADT010000724.1 GCA_023424585.1 Pseudomonadota bacterium | reverse complement strand
CGTCCTACATCACCGGCGAGGTCCTGAAGGTCAACGGCGGCATGTACATGTAAGCCAAGGTTGGATTGCCGCCGGGCGTGGGATATACCGCGCCCGCCTTGAAGACGGCCCGCGAATCAAACGGCGGGCCCCATCTGGAGCTGGAGGGTTCCGTACGTATGTCCACCACCGCAACCGACGTGGAAACCAAGATCAAGTCCATCATCGCCGACCAGCTCGGTGTGGGTGAGGATGAGATCAAGCCCGAGTCGTCCTTCATCGAGGACCTGGGCGCGGACAGCCTCGACATCGTCGAGCTGGTCATGGCGATGGAAGAGGAGTTCGAGGTCGAGATTCCGGATGACGAGGCGGAGAACATCAAGACCGTCGGCGACGCCGTGAACTACGTGAAGACCCACAAGAAGTAGGCAGTCGCGACACCCGGAAGTCCGGGGCCCTGGGGGAGCGTCCTCAACCGGCGCTTCCGCGCCCCATCGCGGTCAGCGGAGAAGAACAGTGTCAAACCGTCGAGTCGTCATCACCGGCACCGGCATGATTTCCGCGCTGGGCACCGGCACCGAGAAGAACTGGCAGGCGATGCTGGCCGGTCAATCCGGTATCGGTACGATCACCCGCTTCGATGTGAAGAAGCTCGGTGCGAGCATCGCGGGCGAGGTGAAGGACTTCGAGCCCGAGAAGTTCATCGACAGGCGCGAGGTGCGCCGGATGGACCTGTTCGCCCAGTACGCGATGGCGGCGGCCGACATGGCGGTCAAGGAGTCGGGCCTGCCCATCGGCCCGGACGCGCCCCATGGCTACCGCCCGGAGCGCGTGGGCGTCATCGTCGGCTCCGGCATTGGCGGCATCTCCTCCCTGGAGGAGCAGCACCAGAAGGGGCTGGAGAAGGGGTTCGACCGGCTGTCGCCCTTCTTCATCATCCAGATGATCGTCAACATGGCGCCCGGGCTCATCTCCATGCGCTACAACTGCAAGGGCCCCAACTGGGCCCCGGTGTCGGCCTGCGCCACCAGCGCCCACGCCATTGGCGAGGCCTGGAAGTCCATCCGCCTGGGTGAGACGGACGCGGCCATCGCCGGTGGCGCGGAGGCGGCCATCACCCCGCTGGGCATGGGCGGCTTCTCCGTGATGAAGGCCCTGTCCACCCGCAACGACGACCCGCAGCGCGCCAGCCGTCCCTTCGACAAGGAGCGCGACGGCTTCGTGATGGGCGAGGGCGCGGGCATCGTCGTGCTGGAGGAACTGGAGGCCGCGAAGAAGCGCGGCGCCAGGATCCTGGCGGAGGTGGTGGGGTACGGGGCCAACTCGGACGCGTACCACGTCACCCAGCCGGCGCCGGAGGGCGAGGGCGCGGCGCGCTGCATGCGCCTGGCGCTGGAGTCCGCGGGGATGCGGCCGGAGCAGGTGGGCTACGTCAACGCCCACGGCACGTCCACGCCGTTCAACGACGCCAACGAGACCAAGGCGCTGAAGGCCGTGTTCGGCGAGCACGCGCGCAAGCTGATGGTGTCGTCCACCAAGTCCATGACGGGCCACATGCTCGGCGCGGCGGGCGGCGCGGAGGCGGTGGTGAGCGTGCAGGTGCTCACGAAGAACGTGATTCCGCCCACCATCAACCTGACGTCGCCGGACCCGGACTGCGACCTGGACTACGTACCCAACACGGCGCGCGAGGCCCACGTCGACGCGGTGATGAGCAACTCGTTCGGCTTCGGCGGCACCAACGCGGTGCTGGTGTTCAAGCGCTTCGCCTGACGGCCCTTCCGGCCCGCTGCCTCCGGTGACGGGCGCGGCGGGCAGGGGCCTCCTACCCGGCCCCGCCCCCAAGGCGCGGGCCCCGCCTCCCGGAGTCCGGCCGTGAAAGTCATCCTCGCCTCCGACCACGCGGGCATCGAGCTGCGCCAGGAGCTGGTGGCGCTCCTGGAGGAGCGCGGCACCGGGTACCAGGACCTGGGCCCCCAGACGCGCGAGTCCGTGGACTACCCGGACTTCGCCTCGCGGGTGGCCCGCCAGGTGGTGGCGGAGGCCGGCACGCTGGGCGTGCTGGTGTGCGGCACCGGCATCGGGATGAGCATCGTGGCCAACAAGCACCGGGGCATCCGGGCGGCCCTGTGCACCACCGAGTTCGAGGCGCGGATGACCCGCGCGCACAACGACGCCAACGTGCTGTGTCTGGGCCAGCGCGTGGTGGGCGCGGGCGTGGCGCGCGGCATCCTGGAGGCCTTCCTCTCCACCGCCTTCGAGGGCGGCCGCCACGAGAAGCGCGTCCAGAAGATTCGCGACGTCGAGGCCCAGCAGCGCTGACGGGCCGGTGAAGCGTCCCCTCGCAGTTCCCTTCGTTCGCAGGCCAGGAGGCAACCCCATGGAGAACACCCGCACGCTGTCCCAGGTGGATCCTGAAATCGCCCAGGTGCTCCGGCACGAGACGGAGCGTCAGGAGGAGGGGCTGGAGCTCATCGCCTCGGAGAACTTCGTCAGCCCGGCGGTGATGGAGGCGGTGGGCTCCGTGCTCACCAACAAGTACGCGGAGGGCTACCCCGGCAAGCGCTACTACGGCGGCTGCGAGGTGGTGGACGTGGCGGAGAACCTGGCCATCGCCCGCGCGAAGGAGCTGTTCGGCGCGGACGCGGTGAACGTGCAGGCGCACTCCGGCAGCCAGGCCAACATGGGCGCCTTCATGGCGCTGATGAAGCCGGGCGACACCATGCTGTCGCTGGACCTGAACTCCGGCGGCCACCTCACCCACGGCGCGGCGTTCAACTTCTCCGGCAAGCTCTACAAGGTCGTCCACTACGGCCTGTCCCGCGACACGGAGACCATCGACTTCGCGCAGGTGGAGTCGCTGGCCCTGGAGCACAAGCCCAAGGTGCTGGTGGTGGGCGCGAGCGCGTACCCGCGCACGCTCGACTTCGCGAGGTTCCGGGAGATCGCCGACAAGGCGGGCGCCGCCATGCTGGTGGACATGGCCCACATCGCGGGCCTGGTGGCCGCGGGCGTGCACCCTTCGCCGGTGCCCTTCGCGGAGATCGTCACCACCACCACGCACAAGACGCTGCGCGGCCCACGCGGCGGCATGGTGCTCAGCCGTGAGGCCTACGCGAAGACCATCAACAGCCAGATCTTCCCCGGCATCCAGGGCGGCCCGCTGATGCACGCCATCGCGGGCAAGGCGGTGGCCTTCAAGGAGGCGCTGTCGCCGGAGTTCAAGGCGTACCAGAAGCAGATCGTGTCCAACGCGCAGGCGCTGGCGGAGGCGCTGAAGTCCGCGGGCCTGCGGCTGTGCTCGGGCGGCACGGACAACCACCTGATGCTGGTGGACCTGCGCGCCAAGAAGCTCACCGGCAAGGTGGCCGAGGACGTGCTGGGCAGGGCGGGCATCACGGTCAACAAGAACATGATCCCCTTCGACCCGGAGAAGCCCACGACGACGTCCGGCGTCCGGGTGGGCACCCCGGCCATCACCACGCGCGGCATGCGCGAGGCGGAGATGGCGGTGGTGGGCCGGCTCATCGGCCAGGCGCTGGACGCCGCGCAGGACGACGCGGCGCTCGCGCGGGTGAAGGGCCAGGTGAAGGAGTTGGCCCAGGGCTTCCCGCTGTACGCCTCGCGCCTGAAGTAACCCAAGCCCGTGCGCTGCCCCTTCTGCCAGGACCCCGAGAACAAGGTCATCGACTCGCGCGAGTCGCACGAGGGCTCCGTCATCCGGCGGCGCCGCGAGTGCCTGGCCTGCAAGCGCCGCTTCACCACGTACGAGCGGGTGGAGGAGCTCTACCCGCTCATCGTGAAGAAGGACGGGCGCCGCGAGGCCTTCGACCGCGAGAAGATCCTCAACGGCCTGAAGAAGGCGTGCGAGAAGCGCCCGGTGTCCGCCGCGCAGCTGGAGGCGACGGTGGAGGACATCGAGCGGATGCTCCAGGGGATGGGGGAGAAGGAGGTGCCCTCCTCATCCATTGGCGAGCAGGTGATGCGGCGGTTACAGCAGCTGGACGAGGTGGCCTACGTGCGCTTCGCGTCCGTGTACCGAAGCTTCCGGGACATCTCCGAGTTCATGCACGAGCTGAAGGACCTGCTCGAGGACCAGGAGCGTGAGCGCAAGGCGAAGCCGCCTGTGACTCCGCCCAAGGACGGTTAGGAAGGGCGGTATGCGCTTGCTCACGCGGTCACGGTTGCAGGCGGAGAAGGCCCCCCGCTCCAAGCGCGCGGCGGACTTCGACCGCGCGGTGGCCGAGTTCTTCATGCGCATCGCGCTGGAGGAGGCCGCCAAGGGCCTGGGCCGCACCAGCCCGAACCCCGTGGTGGGGGCGGTGCTGGTGAAGGGCGGCCGCATCATCGCGCGGGGCCACCACAAGAAGGCCGGCACGGCGCACGCGGAGGTCGTCGCGCTGGAGGCCGCGGGCTCCAAGGCGCGCGGCGCGGACCTCTACACGACGCTGGAGCCGTGCGACCACTACGGGCGCACCCCGCCGTGCAGCCTGGCGGTGCTGGAGGCCGGCGTGCGGCGCGTGTTCAGCGCGTCCTCGGACCCCAACCCGCTGGTCAGCGGCAAGGGGCTCAACCGGCTCAAGCGCGGCGGCGTGGCGGTGGTGACGCACGTCCTCAAGGAGGAGGCGGACGCGCTCAACCGGCCCTTCCTCAAGATGATGCGCACGGGCCTGCCCTGGGTGACGCTCAAGGCGGCGGTGACGCTGGACGGGAAGATCGCCGCGCCCTCGGGGGACTCGCGGTGGGTGACGGGCGAGGCGTCCCGCGCGTGGGTGCACCGGCTGCGCAACCAGGTGGACGCCATCCTCGTGGGCGCCAACACCGTGCGCATGGATGACCCGCAGCTCACCACGCGGCTGCCCGGCGGCGGCGGGAAGGACCCGGTGCGCGTGGTGGTGGACTCGCACCTGCGGCTGTCCCCGGGCCACACCGTCTTCGCGCAGCGCAGCCCGGCCCGCACCATCGTCGCCACGCTGGAGGATCCGGAGGGCCGGCGCGCCCGGCGCTTCCTGGCCCAGGGCGTGGAGGTGTGGAACGTGCGCGCGAAGCAGGACCGCGTGGACCTGAAGGCCGTGCTCAAGCGCGTGGGCAAGGAGGGGCTCAACCACGTGCTCGTGGAGGGCGGCGCGGGGCTGTACGGCACGCTGCTGCGCGAGCACCTGGCGGACGCGCTCGCCCTGTTCCTCGCCCCCAAGCTGGTGGGAGCGGGGGGCCTGACGTGGGCGGGCGAGCTGGGCGTGAAGGACATGGCCCACGCCCTGGCCGTGAAGGACCTGACGGTGGAGAAGGTGGGGGAGGACGTCCTCCTGCGCGCGCTGCTCTGAAGGCCAGCGCCCGGCCGGGGCATCCGTTAGAGTCCGGCCATGTTCACCGGCCTCATCCAGGACACTGGCACCATCAGCCGCGTCGCCTCTGGCGCGATGACCGACTACTGGATTCGCACCTCGCTGGGCGCGGAAGCGTTCGCCCTGGGTGAATCCATCGCCGTGGACGGCGCCTGCCTCACGGTGGTGGAGAGGGGCGGGGACACCTTCCGCGTGCAGGCGGCCCCGGAGACGCTGCGGCGCACCACCCTGGGGGCCCGGAAGGCGGGCGACCGGGTGAACCTGGAGCGGGCGCTCGCCCTGGGGGACCGGCTGGGCGGGCACCTGGTGTCGGGCCACGTGGACGCCGTCAGCGAGGTCCTGGAGACGTACGCGGAGGGCGGCTCGTGGGTGATGGTGTTCCGGCTGCCCCCGGAGCTGGCGCCCTGCTTCATCGAGAAGGGCTCCGTCACCATCGACGGCATCAGCCTCACGGTGAACGCGGTGGGGGCGGACCGCTTCCAGGTGCAGCTGATTCCGGAGACGCAGCAGCGCACCACGCTGCACGGCAAGGGCCCCGGGGCGAAGGTGAACCTGGAGGGCGACCTCATTGGCAAGTACGTGGCCCGGCTGTACGCCCTCCGGGGCGCCCCGGAGGCCGCCGCCCAGGGCGTGGGGCTGACGGAGGCGGTGGTGCGGGCGGCGGGTTTCAGCCCTCGCGGGTAGGGGGCAGGTGGTGTAAGGAGCGCGCCATGCCTCGCTATTTCGAAGGGGACTTCCTCCCCCCCCTGGGCCGGTTCGCCATCTGCGTGTCCCGGTTCAACAGCTTCATCACGGAGGAGCTCTTGAAGGGCGCCGTGGACACCCTGGTGCGCCATGGCGTGAAGGACGACGCCATCGACGTGTACCGCTGCCCCGGCACCTATGAGCTGCCCGGCCTCACCCGCCGCGTGTCCGAAGGCGGCCAGTACGCGGGCATCATCGTCCTGGGCGCGGTGATTCGCGGCGGCACCCCCCACTTCGACTACGTGGCCGGCGAGTGCGCCAAGGGCATCGGCTCGGTGGCGTTCAGCGCGGCGGCCGGCGCGAAGCCGGCGGCGGTGACGTTCGGCGTGCTCACGTGCGATACCGTGGAGCAGGCCATCGACCGGGCGGGCGTGAAGGCGGGCAACAAGGGCGCGGAGGCCACGCTGGCCTGCATCGAGATGGTCAACCTCTTCGCGCGCATGACGGGCGCGGAGCGAAAGGGGTAGCCGGGATGGGCGCGCGCAGAACGGCACGGGAGCGGGCGCTGCAGGCCCTCTACCAGATGGAGATGACCCAGGGCGCCACCACGCGGGAGGCCCTGGACTCGGCGTGGGCCGCCTCCGCGGAGGAGGGCAAGCCGGAGCCGGACGCGGTGAAGTTCGCCCGGGAGCTGGTGGAGGGCGTGGAGGCGCACCGCGCGGAGATCGACGCGCTGATTGAACGCCACAGCCACAACTGGCGCCTGGACCGCATGTCCCGCATCGACCGGAACGTGCTGCGGGTGGGCATCTTCGAGCTGAAGTACCGCCCGGACATCCCCCGCAAGGTGACCATCAACGAGGCGGTGGAGCTGGGGAAGAACTTCGGCAACGAGGAGTCGAGCGCCTTCGTCAACGGCCTCCTGGACCGCGTCGCGGTGGCGCTCGGGAAGCCGTGAGCCAGACGCAGACCCTGGACGTGGGCCTGGAGGGCCTGGACGCGCTGAGTGGGGTGGACGCCCTCTGCCTCTTCGTGGCCGAGGACGACCGCCCCCTGCCGTCCTCCGCGGGCTTCGTGGACTGGCGGCTGTGCGGCGCCCTGTCGCGCGTGCTCCAGGGCGGGTTCTTCACCGGCGTGAAGGACGACTGGCTCCTCCTCCCGTCGGACGGGAAGCTCTCCGTGCCGCGCATCTTCGTGGTGGGGCTGGGCTCCCGGAAGCGCCTGGACGCGGCCGCGCTGGGCGAGGCGCTGGCGGAGGCGGGCCGGGTCTTGAGCCGCGCGAAGGTGGAGTCGGTGGCGCTGGAGGTGCCCCAGGGGTCCTCCTTGAGCGACTCCGCCCGCGCGGAGGCGTACCAGCGGCAGTTCCTCCCCGCGTTCAAGGGGGGACGGGTGTCGCTCCTCGCGGACAAGGGGCTTGTCGGGTCGCTGTCATCCCGGAAGGGCTGACGCACAGCGGCCGGGTGGGGGTTCTGCTAGCATCCGGCCCCCGAGGCGCGCGCGATGAAGTTCAAGGTGTTGATCGTCGAGGACTCCAAGGTGTCGCGCGAGCACATCGCCGCGACCGTGGAGGCCGTGGAAGGCGTGGAGGCCGTCACCACCGCCAGCGGCTTCGAGGCGCTGAAGCTGCTGCCGCGCCAGCGCTTCGACCTCATCATCACCGACATCAACATGCCCGACATCAACGGGCTGGAGCTCATCAACTTCGTCAAGAAGAACCCCAACTACCGGGACGTGCCGCTCATCATCGTCACCACCGAGGGGCGTGAGCAGGACCGCTCGCGGGGCATGGCGCTGGGCGCCGCCGGCTACCTGGTGAAGCCCTTCCAGCCGGAAGAGCTGGAGGCGCTCGTGCGGCGCTTCCTGAAGCCGCTGTGACGCCCGGGGGCAAGGCGCTGGCGGAGTTCGTCGCCGAGGCCACCGAGATCCTGGACGCGCTGGGCCGCGACCTCCTGGCCCTGGACGAGGCGCGCGGCCAGGAGGCCGACCCCGAGCACATCAACGGCATCTTCCGCGCGGCGCACTCGCTCAAGGGCCTGTCGGGCCTCTTCGGCCAGGAGCGCATCAGCCAGCTGGCGCACGCGGCGGAGGACCTGCTGGACCGCCTGCGCCTGGGCCGGCTGACGCTGGACGACCAGGTCCTGGACACGCTGGTGGACGCGCTGGACACGTTCCAGGCGCTGCTCGGGGAGGCGTCCCGGAGCGAGGAGGGCGCGGAGCTGACCCAGCGCACCGGCGACATGGAGGGGCGCATGGCGCGGCTGGGGTCACCCCCGCCCGCCGTGGAAGAGGATCCGCTGGAGCGGCTGGAGCTGGACGCGGCGGTGCGCGCCGTCTTCACCGAGTACGAGGAGCACCGGCTGCGCGAGAACGTGCGGCGCGGGGTGGCGCTGTGGCGGGTGCGGGCGGCGTTCGACCTCACGGACTTCGACCAGGGGCTGGCGGACCTGAACGCGCGCCTCAAGCCCCTGGGCGAGGTCATCAGCACGCTGCCCTCGTCGCGGCCGGGGGGCGCCAACGGCATCGCGTTCGACCTCATCTTCGGCGCGAAGGTGGGCGCGCGGGCGCTGGAGGAGGGGCTCCAGGGCACGCCCGCAGAGCTGGCGCCGCTGTCCGTCCGCCCGCCCGGAGCGGCCCCGGCGGGGCCCGCGCTCGACGCGCCTCCGTCCCGCGACGCGGCCC
>JAFADT010000609.1 GCA_023424585.1 Pseudomonadota bacterium | reverse complement strand
GGATTCCCTCCGTGCTCCGAAAGGAAAGCAGTCTTCGTGCCGACCCCTGGGATGGGGCCAAATGCCTGATTTCCGGCCGTCCCCCATTCCCCCGGGCCGGGCGGGTGACAAATTTCGTTCAGCGATGCGACAAATTTCGCTCGGCCGACCCGCACTCCTTGCGTAGCCCCGCGGGGCGGCCCGGAGTCGTTGGGATGACAATCATTGTTCAGCCGGGTCCGGCCATTCCCAGGCCGAGCGGTAGCCGCCGTCCGCCTGGGTGCCCTCGATGAAGCGCGCGTAGAAGGGGTGGCTGCTGAGGGTGGCGGAGTCGCCCACGACGAACAGGTGCCGGCGGGCGCGGGTGAGGGCCACGTTCATGCGGCGCAGGTCGTTGAGGAAGCCCAGCTGCCCCTCCCCGTTGGAGCGGGTGAGGCTGACGAGGATGGCGTCCTTCTCCCGGCCCTGGAACGCGTCCACGGTGTCCACCTCCACCTCCGGGTGCACGGCCTCCAGCGCCTCGCGCAGGTGGCGGGCCTGGGCGCTGTAGGGGGCGATGACGGCGAGCTCGCGCGGGGCCAGGCCCCGCTGGAGGAGCTCCCGCGCGCGGGCGATGACGTAGGTGGCCTCGCCCGGGTTGAGGAGGCTGTGCGTGGTGGGCTCCACCTCTTCGTCGAAGCCCTTGCCCGCGGTGTCCAGGTAGAGCACCGGCGGGGCGTCCACCTCCGCGCCAGGGTCCAGCACCCCCGCGAGCGTGCGCCCAGCCACGGACGGGTGGGCGCGCAGCTCGCCGCCGTACATCTCCTTCGACGGGAAGGCCATGATGGCGGCGTTCATCCGGTACTGCTCGCGCAGCATGCGCTTCACGTCGTCGCCGTGGTCCTGGAGCAGTCGCTCGAAGAGGCTGACGCCCAGGCCCGCCTTCGAGGCCTCCTGGGACAGCACGGTGGGCGGCAGCTGCTGCGGGTCCCCGGCGAGCACCACCCTGGGCGCGCGCAGGAAGCCCAGGAGGGCCAGCGGCTCGGTGGCCTGGGTGGCCTCGTCCAGGAGGGCGCGGTCGAACTCCTCGCCCGCGAGCACGCCGGAGCCCAGGCTCGCCAGCGTCACGCACACCACGTCCGCGCGGGCGAGCACGGCCTTCACGGCCTTCTTCTCCAGCTTGCGCGCCTCGTCCATCAGGTCCTTGGCCTCGGCGGTGGAGGAGCGGGCGTTGGCGAAGCGCTCGCGGCTGCGGCCCTGGCTGCGCTGGCGCCGCGCGTAGCCGAAGAGGTCGAAGGCCTCATCGAACAGGTCGCGGCTGACGACGCGGTCCGGGTGCTCCTCCACCACGATGTCCAGCGTGTGCTCCTGGAGGCGGGCGGCGACGCGCGCGGGGTGGCCCACGCGGAGGGCGCGCAGGCCCTGCTCCAGGCACAGCTCCAGCAGGTGGTCCACGGCGGCGTTGCTGGCGGCCGTGCACAGGAGGCGCTCCCCGCGCGCCACGGCCTGGGCCGCGACCTCGGCCAGCACGGTGGACTTGCCGGTGCCGGGCGGGCCGTGGACCAGGAAGAAGTCCTCCGCGGCGAGCGCGCGCCTCGCGGCGTCCTGCTGCTCCGGGTTGAGCGGGCGGGTGGGGGTGAAGTCCTTCGCGTTGTCGAAGCGCGGGGGCTCGTTGCCCAGCAGCACCTCGCGCTTGTGGCGCTCCTGGCCCTTGTCCATCGCCTTCACGCGCTGGAGGCCGGCGCGCACGCGCTCGTAGGTGACGTCGTTGGGGACGACGTCCAGGCGCAGGAGCCCCTCGGACAGGTAGGCGGGCGGCTCGCGGTCGAAGGCCAGCTGGATGCGGGTGGCGGTGGCGCGCGACACGAGCGCCTTCGCCGGCTCCTTCACCTCCGCGCGGCGGGGCAGCACCGCCACCAGGTCGCCGTTGGACACGCGCGTGGGCAGCTTCCCCCGGTCCGCGCGGGCGAGCGTGAGGAGGATGCGGCCGCCCAGGCCCACCTCCTCCTCGACGGTCTCCAGGTCCAGCACGGACAGGCCCTGCTCCTCGCGCTCGCGCAGGGTGAGCCCTTGCGCGAGCGCGGACATGCGGGCCTTCTCGGCCTCGCGCTCCTGGGCGAGCAGCGAGGCGAGCTTGTCGAAGAACGAGACGTCACGGGCCATGGCCCCGGGTCATGCCATCCCGGGGCGCCCGCCGTCACGGTCCGAGTGTCGGACCGCCCCGCCCGCTGACGTCGTCCACGGCGGTGCGGGCCGCTCGGATGCGGTCCCTCGAAGGGCCCGCGGCGCCCGGCCCGCGCTCAGCCCTGCACGTCCGGCAGCGGCAGCACCCGCCACAGCCGCGGCTTGTCGTACTGCGGCGGAATCATCCCCAGCGGCCAGCCCTCCGCCGTGAGCTCCGCGTACTGGTACCCGCGCCCCCCGAAGGGGATGCGGGTGCCGGTGCCGGGCAGCCCCACGCCGATGGCCGCGTGCGCGAGCGCGTCCGAGTAGAGCATCACCGCGTCCACGCCCACCTGCCGCAGCAGCATCAGCGCCAGCACCGCCTTGGAGTCGCAGTCGCCCCGGTCCTGCGCGGGCACCAGCCCCGGCGGGACGATGCCGAAGGGCTCGTCCCCCGGCAGCTCGTAGCGGATGCGGCGCACGAAGCCGAGGATGAGCTCCGTGGCCTGCGCCGCGTCCAGGTCGCGCTCGCGGATGGAGGTGGCGAAGCGCTCGCCCAGCACGCGCACCGGCTCCGCGTTGCTGCGCATCAGCTCCGCGTAGATGCAGCGCATGTCCGTGCCGCAGCCCGGCGGCGCCACGTAGGTGAAGCGCTCCGGGCCCATGGCGCGGTAGCGCAGCCGCACGCTGTAGTCGCGGTGTGCCTGCTCCAGCCCGCGCTCCACCGCTTCGCCCAGGCCGTAGGCGAGCTGCTGACGGGCGGGCTCCAGGCCCTCCACGCGCCAGTCATAGGCCTTCGCGCGCTCGGGGGGCGTGTCCTCCGGCACCAGCACCACGCCCAGGTCCTTCGACGCCTCCTGGGGGTTGGCCGCGGGCGCCTCCACCGCCGGCTTCGGGGCCTCGGCCAGCCGGCCCGCCTTGCGGGTCAGCACCAGCTCCCAGCTGGCGAAGGCCATGAGCGCGCCCGGCACCAGCAGCGACAGCAGCGTCTTCCACGAGCGAGCGGCCATGGCGGCTTCAGGCGGGCGCGCGCAGCATGCCGGCGGGGAGCTGCGGGAAGGGGATGAGCCCGTTGAGCGCGGCCTGGAGGCCCGGCGCGGTGAGCAGCGCGATGACCAGCAGGAAGGCGCACAGGAGCAGCGCGGCGGCGACGTTGCCCTTGCGCACCTCCGCCAGCTCCTCGATGCCCGGGGTCATCTTGTCGAACAGCCGCACGCCCAGGGCGAGCACCGCCACGCCCACCGCCAGCGACAGCGCCACGTGCACCAGCGCCAGCCCCAGCAACTGGAGCACCGCGATGGCGGACACGGGCGGGTTCTGCACCGCCAGGTCCACCGCGTCGCCCGTGGCCTTCAGCGCGTGCTGCACGAGCAGGCCCAGCGACACGAGGCTGGTCGCGTGCACCAGGCCCGCGGCGACGTTGCCCTGGCGCAGCTCCTCCACGGGGTGGCTGTCCAGCAGGCGGCTCAGGCCGCGCATGCCCAGGCCGATGCCGAGCGCGGCCACGAGGCCGCCGAGGACGACCTTCACGAGTCCGACGGCGAAGAGGGTGAGGTCCATGGGGCAGCGGGGACTGTAGCGGAAGTCCCCCTCGCCGCCACGGTCCATGACTCACGCGCGCGGCGTGCCGTCCTTCCGACGGCGGCCGAGCGTCCAGGCGAGGGCGAGGAGCGCGCCCCAGCCCCCCGCCGCGGACGGGCCGCTGCCCACCGAGCAGCCCAGGCCCTGCCGCATGTCCGTCGTGGGGTCGTACTGCACGGTCAGGTGGAAGTTGCAGAGCGCCGCGTTGCCGGCCTCGTCCATGGCGGTGACCTGCACCGCGTGCAGGCCCGGCGCGAGCGGCGTGCCCACGGCGGGGCTGTAGGTGAGCTGCGTCGCGGAGACGGCGTCCTCGGCGGTGGCGGCCGGGTACTCCGCGCGGGTGCCGGACATCACCGCGGTGGTGAGCGTCTGGTCCTCCGGGCAGGTGAGCATGGGCGGGCGCGAGTCGCGCACCTGGACCTGGAGCTCGCAGGTGCTGCTGTTGCCCGCCTCGTCGGTGCTGACCACCTGGACGCGGGTGAGGCCCAGCGGGAACAGGTCCCCGGACGCGTGCGTGCTGGTGACGGTGACCTGGGGGGAGAGGCTGTCGGTGGGCGTGAGGTCCGGCCAGGAGGCGTGCGCGCCCTCGGGGCCCTCCGCCTCCACGCGGACCTCGTTCACCTTGCAGGCGCCGCCGGGCGCCAGGGTGTCGCGCACGGTGACGGGGAAGGAGCAGGTGCTCTCGTTGCCGGACGCGTCCCTCGCCGTCACGTTCACCTGGGTGGTGCCCACGGGCAGCACGCTGCCGCTCCGCGGGCTGTAGGTGACGAGCACGTCCTGGCTCGTCTCGTCCGCGGTGCCCAGGTCCGGATAGTAGAAGGTGACGCCCCGGGGCGACTGCGCGCCCACGAGGAGCTCCGCCGGGCAGCCGGGCATCGCCGGCGGCGTCAGGTCCCGGGACGTCGTCACCGTGGTGCAGTACGTGACGCGGCCCTGATCATCCCCGGCCTGGTAGGTGATGGGGACGGGCTGATGGAGCGGGAGCAGGTGGCCGTCCACGAAGGAGGAGCGGATCCACGCGCGGTCCGGCCCGGTCCGCAGCTCGGGCTTGGCGTCGGGCAGCACCGTGCCCTCCGGACGGTTGGAGGGCACGTCCCGGGTGGCCGGGCACACGAAGGTCGGCGCCGCGTCATCCCGCTCCAGCCGCCACAGGGCGTGCGGCGTCCACGCGTCTCCCGCCGTCGTCAGCAGCGCGCCCTGGAAGGGCACCAGCCCCGCGGCCGTCGCGGCCGGCTGGCCTGAGGGCAGCCGCGTCAGCCGGGACGTGCCCGCGTCCGTTCCATCCGTGCGCCACAGCTCGCTTGCGCCCGCGCTCGTCGTGACGCTGAACGCGAGCCCGCCCTCCCACGCGGTCGCGCCGTTGATGAACGCGCGCTCGAACGGGGCGGGACGCGGAAGGCGCGCGGTGCCCTCCGGGGTGCCGTCCGTCACCCACAGCGTATCCCCGGCGACGGTGTCCTGGCCCACCACGTAGAGGCGGTTGCCCACGGGCAGGAGGCCGTGGCTCGTCCCCCCGAAGAGCGACCAGGGCTTCGTCATCACCGGCACGGTGCCGGCCTCGGTGCCATCCGTGCGCCACAGCGAGAAGCCCTCCGAGGTGTTCGCGACGAAGAACAACCTGTCGCCCAGCGCGGTGAGGCTGGCGAGGTGGTTCCCCGCGCCCTCGCGCGGAAAGTCCGCGACGCGCGCGGTGCCCTCCGCCGTGCCGTCGGACTTCCAGAGCGAATGGCCCTGCTGGTCGTTCTGGGTGGTGAAGTAGAGGAGGCCGCCCACGACGGTGAGGTCCCGGGGATACGCGCTGCCCGGGCCCGGCTTGAGGTCGCGCACCATCACGGTGCCGGCCTCGGTGCCATCCGTGCGCCACAGCTCCTCGCCCGCGGGGCCATACGCGGAGAAGTAGGCGGCGCCTCCCATGAGGACGAAGCCGCTGGACGCCACGGCGCCGAAGTCCGCGGAGAGGCTCTTGACCGGCACGGTGCCCGCTTCGGTGCCGTCCGACCGCCACAGCTCCGTCTGCGAACCACCCGCGCTCAACGCGGCGAAGAGCACGCCGTCCCCGAAGGGGATGATCGGCGCCTGGTAGTCGATGCCATGGGGCTTGCCGGGGCTGAGCTCGCGCGTCAGGTGCGTCCCCTCGCGCGTGCCATCGCTCGTCCACAGCTCCAGGCCGCTGTCTGGCGTCCTCGCGGCGAAGAACAGGCGGTGGGGTGTGGCGCGCAGCGATGTCGAGTCGAGGCTCGTCGAAGGCGGAAGCCACTCCTGGAGCGAACGGGTGCCCTGGGCCGTGCCGTCGGTGACCCAGAGCTCGAAGGCCGAGCTCGAGGTCCCCGCGGCGTAGACGTTGGAGACGAAATACAGGCGCCCGTCGAGCTCCACGGAGACACGCGAAGAGAGGCGGTAGGGGGAGCGCGGGAAGACGGCCTCGCCGGTGAGGTCCGCCACCCGGCGCACCGTCATCGGATCCATCCCGGCGGCGTCACCCTGCGCGAACGTCGGGCCCGCGCCCACCACCAACGCCAACGCCGAAAGCCACGCACGACCGCTGACCGTCCCCATGCCTGTCCCTCCACGCCCGCTGCGCCAACGACCCGTACAGAGGGCGCACCCTCATCACGCACCCGCCGGGCTACAACCCGCGCCCTGTCCGACTGTCAGACAGGTTGCGCCCCGCGGTGGTTCCACCGGGGGCAGGTGTTCACAACCGGCCGCTCCTCTCGGATGCGCACACGGGGCGCCAGTCCGTCGGCGTGCCCCCGCGACGGGCCCCCTCTACCTGGGGGGTGGTGGAGGGAAGCTGGTGGCGCGGGTCCGCTGCACACGGGACCTCCCGCGGAGCAGGGAAGCCCTCACGCGCGCCGGCCGGCTCAATCCAAGACGCAGTTCGCGACGTGTCGTGATGGTTCATGAGACAGACTCGCGAATCCCTCCGGGTCTCATCGCTCGCCTCGTGAGCGCGGGCCTTCCCTGGTTCTCGTGTTGAGAGATCGCGATTCCTAGACTGCCTGTCCCCTCAGCTGGAGAAAGGCAGACATGGATTCCGAACCCAGTCATCCCGAGCGCCGCTTGCGGGTGGCGTCGCCGGAGGGCGTCCCGTTCCTGCTCGTGCCGGCGGCCCTTGTTCGGGAGGTCGAGCACCCCTGCCGCATCCCGGTGAAGGACGTGGAGGAGGCGGAGTTCCTGGCCGCCGCGCTCCAGGAGCACTGCGGCGTGTACCTGGGCGCGCGGGCCGCGGAGTTCCCCGCGCTGGCGGAGTGGGCGGACGCCACGCCGGTGGGCGTGCGCGTGGGCGACCCGTGGAAGAAGGAGCCTCCCAAGAACGTCTCCGAGCTGCTCGCCCGCATCCCGGTGCGCAACCCCGTCTCGGCGGGCCGGCAGTCCTTCAGCGAGGCGGAGCAGGCCCGGCCGCTGGAGCGCATCGATCCGGTGCTCGTGCACAAGCGCGACCCGGCGAACGTGCTGCTCGCCAACGCGTGCCGGGTGGGGGCGCTCCAGCAGTTCAACGCCTTCACCGAGTCCCCGGAGTTCCTCTTCGACCATCCCTCCGGACACGTGCAGGGCATGCTGCTCACGGAGCTGGCGCGGCAGGCGAGCATCGCGGCCATCCACGGCGCGGGGCTGCCGCTGGACTGGTCGCTCATCATGATGCGCCTGTCGCTGGAGTTCCGGCGCTTCGTGCGCAACGACGTGCCGGTGATCATCCGCGCCTTCGTGAGCTTCCGGCTGCCGGAGTGGGCGGGGCCGGTGCGCAGCGTCGGGAAGCGCAGCCGCATGTGGATCGCCGTGCAGGGCTGGCAGGAGGACACCTGCTGCTTCTCCGGCCTCATTGGCGCGCTGAGCGCGAGGGAGGCGTCATGAAGGGCCTGCACCGGTGGATGCCCACGCTGCTGCTGGTCGCGGGGGTGGGGTTGTTGATTCCGCTCGGCATCCGGCAGGTCCTGCGCACGCCGGAGGACAGCCGGCCCATCGCGGGGCTGATGCTGGGCCTGTACCTGACGTGGATGCTGGTGGAGGGCCGGGTGACGCTGCGCGAGACGCGCAAGCCCACCGCGGAGCGGGACAGCGCCACGCTGGAGCTGTATGCCATTGCGCGGCTCATGACCCTCCTGCTCGCGGTCGCGCTCCCCGCGCTGGCGCTGGGGCCCGTGCCGCGCGCGGTGGGGCTGTCCTGCTTCATCGCGGGGGTGGCGCTGCGGCTCACGGCCATCCGCACGTTGGGGAAGGCCTACTCGCACCGGGTGCGGCTGCCGGACGCGAGCCTGCTCGTGACGGAGGGCGTGTACCGCGGGCTCCGGCATCCGGCGTACACGGGCATGCTGCTGGCGCACGTGGGGTACCTGCTGGTGTTCCCCGCGGTCGCGGGCATCGCGGTGTTCGCGCTGCTGTTCGTTCCGGCGGTGCTCCTGCGCATCCGGCACGAGGAGCGGCTGCTGCTGGGCTCCTTCCCGGGCTACGCCGAGTACGCGGCGAGCCGCAAGCGGCTGGTCCCATGGGTCTGGTAGGCGGCTTCGGCGTCGTGCTCACGGGCGCGACGGGCATGGTGGGCCAGGCGTTCCTGCGACAGCGCGGAGCGCATCCCGTGCACGCGCTGGTGCGCTCGCCCGACGGCCGTGAGTGGGGAGCCGGGGTGCACGTCGTGCGGGGAGACCTGCACCGCATCCCGGACGCGCTGTTCCCGGCGTCCCCGTATGTCGTCCTGCACCTCGCCACGAAGCAGCGGGACACCGACGGCACGGGCTTCGAGTGGACGAACGTGGAGGGGACGCGGCGGCTCCTGTCGAGGCTCACCGGGGACTGCCGGGGCGTCCTCTTCGGCAGCTCCATGTCTGTCTATGGCGCGGGCCCGCACGAGGGCGTCAGGGAGGACCATCCGCTCCGGCCCGTCACCGCGCTGGCCCGTTCGCGCGTGGCGGCGGAGGAGGTCGTCACGGAGCACGCGGTCCGGACGGGGCTGCACGCGGCGCTCCTCCGTCCGCGCTTCCTGCTCGGGCGCGGGGACCGGTTCGTCCTGCCCGCGATGGTGAGGCTGCTGAAGCGGGGCGTGCAGCTGGGGGGTGACGGGGTGGGGTGCTCGGTCATCGACGTGGATGACCTGGGGCGCATCCTCTGGGGGCTCGCGCGCCGGATGGTGGAGGCGCCGCGCCCCGAGCAGCAGGCGTTCAACGTCGCGTACTCGCGCTCGCTGCTGCGCGGGGAGCTTCTGGGCACGGTGGCCCAGGGGCTGGGGCTGCCCCGGCCCACCGTGAAGGTCCGTGCGCCCGGTTGGCTCCCGAGCATTCTGCGGGAGGTCCCCAGCCGGAGGGCCCGGGCGATGGCGGAGCGTCTGGAGTTGCTGGTCCATTCACAGTGTCTGGATGTCTCGCGGCTCGCGGCGGTGCTCGGGCCGGAGGGCCTGTTGGAGCGGTCCCCGGTGGATGCCCTGCGCAGCGCGCTCAATGACTTTCGTTCCTGAAGGAAATCCCTGCCATGTCCTCGTCTCCTCCCCTCGTGTCCATGACCGAGGCCAGCGATCCGCAGCAGGTCGGCCAGAAGTTCGCGCGTCAGCAGCTCCTGGCGCGGCATGGCTTCCCGGTCCCCGAGTTCTTCTGCCTCACCACCGCGATGTTCCAGGAGGTGGCGCGTCCGCTCCAGGCCGCCATCGACGGGCTCACCACGGCCGTGGACCGGACGTCGCATCAGGACATCCGCCGCGTCGCGGAGGAGATTGAACAGCGCTTCCTCCAGGTGCCCCTGGGGGCGGCGCGAGAGGCATCCATCCTGGAGGCCTTCGACCGGACGTTCGGCGCGAACGGGCTGGTGGCCGTGCGGGCCTCCGTGGTGGGGCGGGCGCTGGAGGAGAGCGAGGACTCGGAGACGGATCCGTTCGCGGGCGTGAGCTCCACGTTCCTCTATGTGCGGAGGGCCGCGCTGTTGGAGCGCATCCGCCGCTGCTGGGCATCCGGCTACACGCCGGAGGGGCTCATCTACCGGCTCGCGCAGGGGTGGGACGTGCGGGGGCTCATGGTGGCGGTGGGGGTGCAGCGGATGATCCCTGGCCGCCGCTCGTTCGTGGCCTTCACGTGCGACCCGAAGACGACCGAGCGGCGCACGCTGGTCGTCGCGGGGCATGGCATTGGAGAGGGCGTGGTCCAGGAGAAGGTGGGCGTGGACCACTACTTCATCCACTCGGAGACGGGCCGAATCGACCGGCAGCTGGCGCACAAGG
>JAFADT010000571.1 GCA_023424585.1 Pseudomonadota bacterium | reverse complement strand
CCAGTACGACGCCGCGGCGCTGGCGTCGGCAGTTGGCGCGACGCTCGGGGACATCCCCTGGGCCGGGGGCTGCGCGGCGGGCGTCTTCGCTGGGACGGAGCTGCTGCTCCAGGGCCTGGTCATCGCGCTCTTCCTCGGCGGCGACTTCCGCGTCGGCGTGGGCATGGGCGGGCCGGTCAGCGTGAGCCCGCGGGCGGCCGGGCGCGCGGCGGTGGCCGAGGCCTTCGGCCGGCTGCCTCCCAAGCCGCCCGGATACCGGCGGATGCTGTTCGTCCTGCCGGACGCGCTGAGCGGCAACCCGACGGAGGTCGTGCGCGGGGCCCAACAGGAGGCGGGCGCGGGCGTCCGCTGGGCGGGCGGCGGCGCGGGCAACGACGTCCGGTTCGTGAAGACGGCCCAGTTCACCCGGGGGCACGCCTATCAGGACCAGGTGGTCGTGATCGCCTTGGACGCCCAGTCGCCGTTCGGCGTGGGCCTCCAGCACGGCTGGTCTCCGTATGGTCCGCCCTCGCAGGTCACGAAGGCCCGGGGCCCGACCGCCGTCGAGCTCGACTACGAGCGCGCCTTCGAGGTCTACCGGCACACCGCCGAGCGCAGGGGGGACGCCCTGGACGCGCAGCGCTTCCCCCGCTTCGCGATGACCCACCCGCTGGGGATTCCGCAGGCCAACGGCGAGTTCGTGATCCGCGACCCGCTGGCCGTCGAGCCCGATGGCTCGGTCCGCTGTATCGCCGAGGTCCCGGACGGCTCCCTGGTCCGCGTGATGGAGGGTCGGCGCGCGGAGCTGCTCGACGCCGCGGGCCGCGCCGCCACCCAGGCCCGGGAGTCGACCCCCGGCCCGCTGGGCGGCGCGGTGGTGTTCGACTGCGTCTCCCGCTACCTCCTCCTGGGGGAGGAGGGCGTCCGGGACGAGCTTTCGAGGTTCCAGGACGCGCTCGGAGCGGGTGTCCCGGTCGTGGGCTGCCTGACCCTGGGCGAGGTGGGGGCCATGGGAGGCGGGGCCCCCCAGTTCCACAACAAGACATCGGTGGTGGTCGCCCTGCCTGGATGAGGGAGTGAGGTGGCGCATGGCGCACCATGGCGCGGACGGGGACCCCAAGCTCACCGAGGAGCAGCTCGCGCTGCTGAGCGTGCTCCAGGAGCTCACCGTCGCGGCGCTCGACCTGCTGGATCCCCACGAGCCCGCCGACGACTTCCTGGCCCGGGCCTCGGAGCGGCTGGGGTGCGCGGTCGCCCTCTGGCTCCAGCCGGATGCGCGGGGGCGGGTCGGGCTCCTGGGCGCGAGCGGGCTGTCCGCGGCGTCCCGCCAGCTCCCGATTCCGGAGCTGCCCCCGCGGCCGGGGCTGCCAGCGCCCCTCTGGGTCGACCTGCCCTATCCGGAGCTGGACTCGCCGGGGCTCGTGCGGTGGTCCGTGCCCATCGACGACGCCGGGGCCCCTCCCAGCGTGCTGCTGCTGTACTTCGACGGCGAGCCTCGGCTGCCGCGGCAATACCGGGGCATGATGGAGCGGCTCGGCGGCGTGCTCCGCACCGCGCTCGTCCACCGGCAGCTCTTCGCGCGGGCCCTGGACAGCGAGCGCGCGCTCCAGCGCGAGCGGGACTTCAGCTCGGCGGTCCTGGACACGGCCCGCGCCCTGGTGATCGTCCTGGATCCCGAAGGGCGGATCGTCCGCTTCAACCGGGCGTGCCAGGAGATGACGGGCTGCTCCTTCGAGGAGCTGCGCGGCGCGCACTTCTGGACGCGGCTCCCTCCGCCGGACGAAGCGGCGCGGATTGAAAGGAACTTCGCCATGCTCGCGGCCGGGCTGGGGAGCGAGCACACCGAGCATCACTGGCTGACACGCACGGGCGAGCGCCGCCTCATCTCCTGGTCCAGCAACGTCCTGCGCGGCGAGTCGGGCGCGATTGAGTACGTCATCGGCACCGGCATCGACATCACCGCGCACCGCCGGACCGAGCAGGAGCGCGACCAGACCTTCCAGCGGGAGCAGCAGGCGCGCGCCCGCGCGGAGGAGCAGGAGGGGCGGTCCGCGCTCCTGGCGGAGGCGTCCGGGCTGCTCACCGGCTCGCTCGCCCCCGAGGCCGCGCTGCGGAGCGTGGCCGCGCTGACCGTCCAGCGGTTCGCCGACTGGTGCGCGGTGGACTTGCTGGACGGAGGCCACGCCTTCCAGCGCATCACCGAGGCCCGCTCCGACGCGCTGCGCGCCACCGCGCCCGCGCGGATGCACTGCTCGCTGCCGGACCTGGAGGCCGAGCATGGCCCGGGGCGGGTGCTCCGCCTGGCCGAGCCGGAGTTCTGCCCGGAGGGCTGCGCCTCCATGTCGCTGGGCTGCGTCCGCGACGGACAGGGCCTGTCCGAGGTCGTCGAGTTCCAGTCCTGGATCTCGGTGCCGCTGCTCGCGCGGGGGCATGCGCTCGGCGCGCTCACGCTCGCCCGCCTGAAGGGCGGCGGCCGGTATGGCCCGGCGGACTTCGCGCTCGCGCAGGAGGTGGACCGCCGCGCGGCGATGGCCCTGGACAACGCCCGCCTGTATCAGCAGGCCCAGCTGGCGATTGGCCTGCGGGATGAGTTCCTCTCCATCGCCTCCCATGAGCTGAAGACGCCGGTCACGTCCCTCCAGCTGTCCGTGCAGGGCCTGCTGCGCCTCGCCCGGACCGGCGCGCTCCGGACCGCGCCGTTGGAGGCCGTGAGCCACTCGCTGGAGGTCATCGAGCGTCAGGCGAAGCGGATGGCGAAGCTCATCAACACCCTGCTGGACGTCTCCCGCATCCAGGCCGGGCGGCTCGAGCTCGAGTTCGAGGAGGTGGACCTCGCCGCGCTGGTCCGGGACATCGCGGCGCGCTTCGCCCCCGAGCTGGCCACGTCGGGCACCCGGCTCCAGGTCCACGCCGACACGGCGATGCCGGGCGTGTGGGACCGGTCGCGCCTGGAGCAGATCGTCACCAACCTGCTCTCGAACGCGATCAAGTACGGCGAGGGGAGGCCCATCGCGGTCCGGGTGGAGGGGGACGCCGTGACGGCCCGCCTGGAGGTCCGGGATCAGGGCATCGGCATCCCGGCGGAGCGGCACGCGCGCATCTTCCGGGCCTTCGAGCGCGGGGTGTCGTCGCGCCACTACGGGGGGCTGGGCCTGGGCCTCCACATCGTGAACCAGCTCGTGGAGCGGCTGGGGGGCTCGGTCCGGGTCGAGAGCGAGGCGGGTCGGGGCGCCCTCTTCACGGTGGAGCTCCCCCGCCGGGGGCACCCCGCGTCACCCCCGGCGGAGCCGGCCGCGCGGGCGGGACCCTAGGCCGGCCTGGGCTCCACGGCGGGGTTGCGGCCGTCCATGGGGGCCTGCGCGTCCGCCTGGAAGTAGTCCCGCACCACGTAGCGGCGGGCCACCAGCGCCATGCCCACGCCGGCCGCCGCGGCCAGGGCCGCGTAGAAGAAGAACTGCGCGGCGCCCGTGAAGACGTTGAGCGCCGCGGCGATGGCCACCGCCACGTTCGCCAGCGTGTTCGTCACCAGCCACACGCTCTGGATGGTGCCCTTCATCTCCCGGGGCGCCTGCGTGTACGCGAACTCCAGGCCCGTGGTGGACACGAGGATCTCCGCCACCGTCAGCACGATGTACGGCAACAGCTGCCACGCGATGTTCAGCGTCTGGCCGCCCTCCATGGCCACCTGGAAGAAGCCCGCGATGACGAACGACGCGGCGCCGATGATGAGCCCCAGGGGCATGCGCCTGAGCGGCGTCAGCTCCCAGCCCATCCGCTGGAAGGCCGGGTACACCACGGCCGTCAGGAAGGGGATGAGCAGCATCACCAGCATGGGGTTGATGAACTGCATCTGGCTGGGCTGGAACACGATGCCGCCCACGTTGGGGTCCATGGACCGCGCCTGCACCACCCAGGTGGACGCCTTCTGATCAAACAGCATCCAGAAGAAGGGCACGAAGGGCAGGAGCAGCGCGGACACGCGGAACACCGCCTTCACGCCCTCCACCGCCTCCGCCGGGTGCTCCGCCTTCGCCCTGTCCAGCCAGGTGCCGCCCTCCACGGCCCGGCCCCGGGACGCGCTGGCCAGCACCTTGAAGAACGAGTGCGGGTTGCGGCCCGTGGGCGGCACCAGCACGTAGTGCTTGCGGCCCGCCCAGAAGATGACCGTCGCCAGGAACATCAGGATGCCCGGCACGCCGAAGGCCACCGCCGGCCCGTACTTCTGCATCAGCAGCGGGATGAACAGCGACGCGAAGAACGACCCGAAGTTGATGGTCCAGTAGAAGATGGCGAAGACCTTCTTCACCAGGTGCTTGTTCTTCTCCGTGAACTGGTCGCCCACCATCGCGGACACGCACGGCTTGATGCCGCCGGAGCCGATCGCGATCAGCGTCAGGCCCGTGTAGAAGCCCGTGGCGTTGTCCTCGAAGAGCGCCAGGCACGCGTGCCCGCCGCAGTACACGAGGCTCAGCACGAAGATGGTGTGGAACTTCCCGAAGAAGCGGTCCGCCAGGTAGCCGCCGATGAGCGGGAAGAAGTACACCCCCGCCATGAACAGGTGCATCAGGCTCTTCGCCTGCGCCTCCCGCGCCGCCGTCTCCGGCACGTGCGTGCGCAGGAGGTAGTCGATGAAGAACACCGTGAGGATGTTCCGCATCCCGTAGAAGCTGAAGCGCTCACAGGCCTCGTTCCCGATGATGTAGGGAATCTGGGGCGGGAAGCGCTGGGCGGTGGGGGCGGTCGAGGTCTCGGCCATGCCCCCACCCTACCGGGGCCCCTCAGGCCGCGTCCACGCGCTTGCCGATGCGGGCCCGGCGCGACTTGCCCAGCACGTGCTTGAGGTAGCGGCCGGTGTGGCTGGCCTCCACCTTCGCCACGGCCTCCGGCGTGCCGGTGGCCAGGACGTTGCCGCCGCCCGAGCCGCCCTCCGGCCCCAGGTCGATGAGCCAGTCCGCGCTCTTGATGACATCCAGGTTGTGCTCGATGACGAGCACGCTGTTGCCCGCCTCCACCAGCCGGTTGAGCACGGAGAGCAGCTTGCGGATGTCCTCGAAGTGCAGGCCCGTGGTGGGCTCGTCCAGGATGTAGAGCGTGCGGCCGGTGGCCACCCGGGCCAGCTCCCGGGCGAGCTTGATGCGCTGCGCCTCACCGCCGGACAGCGTGGGCGAGGGCTGGCCCAGCCGCAGGTAGCCCAGGCCCACGTCGGCCAGCGTCTGGAGCACGCGCATGATGTCCTTGTGCGCGCCGAAGTGCTCCATGGCCTCGCGCACGCTCAGGTCCAGCGTCTCCGCGATGTTCTTGCCCTTGTAGCGCACGCGCAGCGTCGCCTCGTTGAAGCGCTTGCCGTTGCAGACCTCGCACGGGACATAGACGTCCGCCAGGAAGTGCATCTCCACCAGCTTCACGCCGTCGCCCTCGCACGCCTCGCAGCGGCCGCCCTTGATGTTGAAGCTGAAGCGGCCCGGGCCGTACCCGAACGTCCGGGCCTCCGGCGTCATCGCGAACACCTCGCGGATGGCGTCGAACACCTTGGTGTACGTGGCCGGGTTGCTGCGCGGCGTGCGGCCGATGGGGCGCTGGTCGATGTCGATGACCTTGTCCAGGTGCTCCAGGCCCTTGATGGCCTTGTGCTTCCCCATGGGCTCGCGGCTGTCGTAGAGCGCGCGCGCCAGCGCCGGGTAGAGGATCTCGTTGATCAGCGTGGACTTGCCCGCGCCGGACACGCCCGTCACCGCCGTGAAGATGCCCAGCGGGATGTCCACGTCCACGTTCTTCAGGTTGTTCTCCGTCGCGCCCACGATGGAGATCTGGTGCTTGGGGTTCACCGGGCGGCGCGCCTCGGGGATCTCGATCTCCTGGCGCCCGGACAGGTACGCGCCGGTGAGGCTCTGCTCGTCCGCCATCACCTGTCTGGGCGTGCCCTGGGACACCACCTGCCCGCCCAGCTCGCCCGCGCCGGGGCCGAAGTCCACCAGGTAGTCCGCCTCCTCCATCGTCTCCTCGTCGTGCTCCACGACGATGACGGAGTTGCCCAGGTCGCGCAGGCGCTTGAGCGTGGCCAGGAGCTTGCCGTTGTCGCGCTGGTGCAGGCCGATGGAGGGCTCGTCCAGGATGTAGATGACGCCGGTCAGCTCGCTGCCCATCTGCGACGCCAGCCGGATGCGCTGGCTCTCCCCGCCGGACAGCGTGGACGCGGTGCGGTCCAGGGTGAGGTAGCCCAGGCCCACGTCCACCAGGAAGGACAGGCGGCTGCGGATCTCCTTGAGCAGCTCGTGGGCGATCTTCTCCTCCTGCGCGCTCAGGCCCAGCTGCGTCAGGAACGTCCGCGCCTCCGTGATGGTCATCCGGCTCAGGTCCACCAGCGTGCGCTGGTGCACCTTCACCGCGCGGCTCTCCGGGCGCAGGCGCTCGCCCTTGCAGGACGGGCAGGGCTTGTCGCTGAAGTACTTCTGGAGCTCCGCCCTGCGCGCCTCCGACGTCGTCGTCTTGAAGTTGCGCATGGTGCGGGCGAGCAGGCCCTCCCACTCCATGTCGTACTGGCCGTTGTCGCCCCACTGCACGGTGAAGGACCTGCCCTTCGCGCCGTTCATCAGGACGTCCTTCTCCCGCTTGGACAGCTTCGCGTACGGCACGTCCAGGTCGATCTTGAACGCCGCCGCCAGGCTCTCCACGAAGTCCGCCGTCCAGCCCTCGCCGCGGTTCATGCCGCTGGCCCACGGCTCGATGGCGCCCTCGCGGATGCTACGGCTCGGGTCCGGCACCAGCAGGTCCGGGTCCATCTCCGGGCGGGTGCCCAGGCCGTTGCAGTCCGTGCACATGCCCAGCGGGTTGTTGAAGGAGAACGACGCCGGCGTGAGGTCCCCGAAGGACAGGCCGCACGCGGGGCACGCGTTCAGCTCGCTCATCACGCGGTCGGACGCGAGCGCGCCCTTCTCGTCCGTGAGGATCAGCGTGCCCTTGCCCTCGCGCAGCGCCGTCTCCACGGAGTCCGTCAGGCGCGTGCGCAGGTCCGGCTTCAACACCAGGCGGTCGATGATGAGCGCGATGTCGTGCTTGGACTTCTTGTCCAGCTCGATGCGCTCCTCCAGCTCCCGCACCTTGCCGTCCACGCGCGCGCGGGAGAAGCCGCGCTTCTGCGCCTCCGCCAGCAGGTCCTTGTGCTCACCCTTGCGGTTCGTGACGATGGGCGCCAGCACCTGGAGCCTGGTGCCCGCCGGCAGCTTCATGATCTCGTCGACGATCTGCTGGGCGCTCTGCTTGCCCACCTTGCGGCCGCATTGGGGGCAGTGCTGCACCCCGATGGAGGCGTAGAGCACGCGCAGGTAGTCGTGCACCTCCGTGACGGTGCCCACCGTGGAGCGCGGGTTGTTGCTGGCCGCCTTCTGCTCGATGGAGATGGTGGGGGACAGGCCCCGCAGCGTGTCGTAGCGGGGCTTCTCCATCTGCCCCAGGAACTGCCGCGCATAGGAGGACAGGCTCTCCACGTAGCGGCGCTGGCCCTCCGCGTAGAGCGTGTCGAACGCGAGCGAGCTCTTGCCGGAGCCCGACACGCCGGTGAACACCACGAGCTTCTTCTTCGGGATGTCCAGGGAGACGGTCTTGAGGTTGTGCTCCCTGGCACCGCGGATGGAAATGACGTCGGGCTCGGACATGGGGCGCGCTTTATCACTGAAAGGGTGTTCCGGTGCACGCAAAGGCGCGCGACCGGAGAGGTCGAGGGAGAACACCCGGCGACCCCGCCCGCATCCCCCGGCCGGGCGGGCACCCGGCCGTCCTGCGCGCCCCCCTCACCCCCGCTGGAAGTCGCACGGCCCCCGAGGGCAGGAGGTCGGTGTGGCAGCCACCGTTTGTGAAGGTTTTTCAGTCGCTTCCACGAAGCGTGGAATCTCCTGCTTTACCCGTTAAAGCCCGCTCATCAGCGTGGGCGCCCGTTTGCCATGTTGGCGGAGCGACGACGCCTCGTTGGGACGTCCAGGCACCAGGGTTGCACCTTTCTACGACGACCGGATCCACGTGCAGGGCTGTGTGGGGGGACACCGGTGCCGTGCGTAGGAAAGAAGGGGACTCTGTATGCGTGGACTCCGTTGGCTGGTGTTGGCGGTGGTGGTGGCGGCGACGGCGTGTGAGCGGCCCACTTCACAGCAGGCACGCACGGGCTTCGCCGCGCGGCCGGAGTTCCTGGAGTTCGGCGCCGCCGCGGTGGGCCGCACGAAGACGATGACGCTGCGGCTGGCGAACCAGGGGCGCGCGTCGTACCGCGTGGAGGGCGCGCGCGCGTCGCTGCCCAACGTCACCATCCCCGCCTTCGAGCCCTTCACGCTGACGGCGGGCGCGGAGCACGAGCTCGAGGTGCGCTTCACGCCCGACGTGGAGGGCACGGTGCAGGGGCAGCTGGAGCTGTTCACGGACGCCTCTGGCGGCGCGGCGACGCAGGTGCCCGTCAGCGGGCGCGGCGTGAAGGCGCTGGTGGAGGTGCCGGAGACGGCGCTCGACTTCGGCAACGTGAACCTGGGGCTGGTGGAGATGCGCGAGGTGACGGTGCGCAACCCCTCGGACGTGGAGAGCCCGCTGGTGCTGTCGGTGGAGGGCGCGGACGCGGACGAGTTCTCCGCCGGGGCGGGGCTGCCGTCCACGCTGGCGCCGCACGAGACGCGCAAGGTGCCGGTGGCCTTCAGCCCGGTGCGGCTGGGCAACGCGGAGGCGGCCCTGCGCGTCGCCGTGTGCGACGGCTGCGAGCCCGCGGAGGTGCGGCTGACGGGCACGGGCGTGGCCAGCGCGCTGGAGGTGACGCCGCTGCGCGTGGACTTCGGCCGGGTGGTGGTGGGCGCCACCGCCGAGGAGCGCATCACCGTGCGCAACCAGGGCGCGGAGCCGCTCAGCTACAAGGGCGCGGCGCTGCTGGAGGACGCCTCCGGCGTGTTCAAGGTGGTGAGCGCGCCCGCGCTCCCCAACGACGTGCTGCAGCCCGGCGCGGCGGTGGAGCTGCGGGTGGCCTTCACGCCCGTGGCGAACGGCCGGGTGCGCGACGGCCGCGTGGAGGTGGCCGTGCGCAAGCCCCAGACGACGTCGCCCGGCCCCAAGGTGACGCTGGCGGGCGAGGGCGGCGCGTCGTGCGTGGACGTGACGCCCTCGCACCTGGACTTCGGGCCGGTGGCCTTCGGCATGACGGCCACGCGCGACGTCACCGTGAACAACCGCTGCCGCGAGGAGACCACCGTCACCGGGCTGAACCTCACCACGCAGGCGGGGGGCTACTTCACGCTCGCGCAGGCGCCGTCCCGCCAGCCGGTGGCGCCCGGGGGCACGCTGAAGGTGGGCGTCACCTTCAGCCCGCGCGCGGGCGTGGGCGGCCCCAGCCAGGGGCAGCTCGCCGTCACCTCCAGCCAGCGCGCCTCCAGCACCACGGACGGCGTGACGCTGTCCGGCGAGGGCAGGGCCTTCGCGCCGTGCGAGTTCGAGCTGCCGTCGGTCATGGACTTCGGCCAGGTGCCGGTGGGCTCGGAGGTGGCGCTGGGGGTGACGCTGAGGAACACCGGCGCGGAGGCGTGCTTCCTGTCCTCGCTCCAGCTGGCGTCCGGGTCGGACCCCGCCTTCCGCGCGGCCCCGCTGCCCAACAGCGTGCTGGCGCCCGGCAAGAAGGCCACGCTCATCGTGCGCTTCCAGCCGCCCGCGGAAGGGGAGTACCAGGGGCTCGCGGAGGGCTGGGTGAGCCACCCCACGCACGGCCACCCGCTGGTGAACCTGGTGGGCCGGGGCGTGCAGGGGTGCTTCTCCGTGCAGCCCACCACGGTGGACTTCGGCGTCGCCCGGCTGGCGTGCGGCCCGCGCACCCGCGAGCTCATGGCCTACAACGACTGCCCGGGGGACGTGAAGGTGACGGGCATGAAGCTGGAGCAGGCGGGCCCGGAGTTCGCGGTGTCCGGCGCGCTGCCGGCCACGATCCCGGCGGGCGGGCGGGTGAAGCTCACCGCGAAGTACGCGCCCGGGGAGGAGGGCGAGGACGCGGCGGCGGTGCGCTTCACGCTGAAGGACGGCGCCGTCTACAGCGCGGGGCTGGTGGGGCGCGGCCTGGAGAAGACGGAGCAGACGGACCGCTTCGTGCAGGAGGCGGAGTCGCGCGTGGACGTGCTCTTCGTCGTGGACAACTCGGGCTCCATGATGGAGGAGCAGCAGAGCCTGGGGGAGAACTTCGCGGCCTTCCTGTCCTCGGCCACCGCCGCGCAGGTGGACTACCGCATCGGCGTCACCACCACCGGCCTGGACCCGTCCCCGGGCGGCTGGTCCGAGTGCCCCGGCGGCGCGCTGGGCGGTGAGAACGGGCGCCTGTTCCCCGTGGACGGCTCCAGCCCGCGCATCATCACGCCGGACACGCCCAACGCGCCGGGCGTCTTCGCCATCAACACGCACGTGGGCGTGTGCCACTGGAACGAGCAGGGCCTGGACGCGGCCTACCGCGCGCTGTCCGACCCCTTGCTCTACAACCTGGACGACCCGCGCACGCCCCAGGCCAACGACGGCAACGGCGGCTTCCTGCGCGACGACGCGAAGCTGGCCATCATCGTGCTGTCGGACGAGGAGGACTTCAGCACGCAGCCGGTGGCCTTCTACGAGACGTACCTCCTGGCCCTGAAGGGGAACGACCCGTCCAAGGTGAGCTTCAACGCCGTGGTGGGCCCGGAGGACCTGACGACCTGCAACACGGCCAGCAGCTCCGGCACCCGCTACATGGAGCTGGCCCACAAGCT
Source organism: Pseudomonadota bacterium (assembly GCA_023424585.1). Taxonomy (GTDB): domain Bacteria; phylum Myxococcota; class Myxococcia; order Myxococcales; family Myxococcaceae; genus Corallococcus. Next base: position 4,565 of record JAFADT010000571.1, on the reverse strand, counting down.
CAACGGCGTGGTGGAGAGCATCTGCACGCCCAACTGGGCCGCGTCGCTGGAGAAGCTGTCGGAGAGCGCCTTCGGGCCCAACCGGGCCTTCCTCCTGACGGAGGTGCCCGCGGATCCCGGCGCCATCGTCGTCCGCGTGGACGGGCTGCCGGTGACGGAGGGCTGGAACTATGACGCGCGCGCGAACTCCGTCATCTTCGACCGGCTGCGCGCCCCCGCCCCGGGCGCCGTCGTGGAAATCACCTATCCGCTGGGGTGCCCGTAGCCGGGGCGGCCATTCGTCCGTCACCGGAAAGTGACCTGGCCGGATGACTCGACAGGGCGGGGCGGGAGGCCTTGAGTGAAGGACATGTCGCAGGACCCCCTCCTCGTCGCCGCGCTGGGCGACATCCATGGCCGCTTCCACCGGGTGGAGGCGTGGCTGGACGCGCTGGAGCAGGCGCGCGGCCGGCGGGTGGACTTCGTGCTGGCGGTGGGGGACGTGGAGGCCTTCCGCCGCGCGGATGACCACCGGCGCAAGGCCGCCAAGCGCTCCATGCCCGCCGAGTTCGCCGAGTACGCGGACGGCGTCCGCCGCGTGAAGCGGCCGCTGTACTTCATTGGCGGCAACAACGAGGACTTCGAGGCGCTGCACGACCTGCAGGACGGCGGGGAGCTGGCCCCGGACGTCCACTACCTGGGCCGCGCGGGCCTGCGCACCCTGGGCCCCTTGCGCGTGGCGTACCTGTCCGGCATCCACGCGCCGCGCTTCATCGACCAGCCGCTCAAGCGCCCCACGTCGCTGGATACGGCGAAGCAGGCGGGCTACTTCCGCGCGCCGGAGGTGGAGCGGGTGTCCAGGGCGCGGGACGTGGACCTGCTCCTGGTCCACGAGTGGCCCCGGGGCATCGTGCAGAAGGTCCGCGACGAGCGGCTGGGCCCCGAGCGCCCGCTGCCCTCGCCGTGGATCGGCAACCCGGTGACGCGCAGGCTGGTGGACGCGGTGCACCCGAAGTGGGTGCTCTGCGGGCACTCGCACAAGCCCTTCGCCGTGGCGCTGGATTCGCACGGGCGCACCCTGTCGCGCGTGGCGTGCCTGGACCAGGCGGCGCGGCCGGACACCGCCGTCTTCTGGCTGGAGTTCGAGGGGCGCGAGGCCCAGCGCGCCGGCTGGGGCGTGTCCGGCGTCGCCAGCTGGCAGGCCGGGCAGCGCTGGGGGATGCACACGCTGCCGCCGCTGGAGCCGGAGCCGGGGGCTCCCAAGTCCCCGGACGGGGCGGGCAGCGTGCCCGCGGACAACGGCGCTACCGCTTGATGACGTCCACGGCCGCGCGCGGCAGCTCCACGCGGAACTCCGTGTAGGGCCCGGCGCCGGAGCGCACCTCCACGCCGCCCTGATGCGCGTGGATGATCTGCTGGACGATGTAGAGCCCCAGGCCCAGCCCCTCTCCCCGGCCCCGGCGCTGCTGGCCGCCCCGGAACGGGTCGAAGAGGGAGGGCAGCAGGTGGGCCGGGATGACGCCCATGTTGATGACGGCGAAGCGCAGGGCATCGTCGCGCGTGCCGTCCAGGCGGATGCGCACGGGCTCCGCGGCGTCGCCGTGCTGGAGCGCGTTGCCGATGAGGTTGGAGGCCACCTGCGCCAGCCGGTCCGCGTCCCAGTCCCCCACGAGGTCGCCGTCCTGCTGCACCTCGATGCGGTGGCGCGGCCACGCCGTCTGGTGCTCCTGCACCATGCGCTGCACCAGCTGCCCGAAGTCCGTCGCTCCCCGGCGCAGCGGAATGCCGCCCGCCAGCCGCGCGCGCGCCAGGTCCAGCACGTCTTCGATCATCCGGCCCATGCGCTTGCCTGCGGCCAGCATCCGCGAGGCCGTCCTCTTCACGGCCTCGTCGTCCGAGCGGCGCTGGAGCAGGTCCGCCGCGGTGAGGATGGCGGAGAGGGGGTTCCTCAGGTCGTGGCCCAGCACCGCGGTGAACATCTCGTTGAGGCGCAGGGTCTCCGCGAGCGTGTCCAGCTGCTGCGCCAGCTGTAGCTTCTGGCGGTGCATCTGGAAGAAGACCTCCGCCTTGCTGCGCAGCGCTTGGGCCTCCAGCGGCTTGTGGAGGAAGTCCACCGCGCCGGCCTCGTAGCCCTTGAAGGTGCGCTGCGGGTCGCCCGTGCCCGCGGTGACGAACATGATGGGCACGTCGCGGGTGCGCTCGGAGCCGCGCATCAGCTCCGCCAGCTCGAAGCCGTCCATCTCCGGCATCTGCACGTCCACGAGCGCGAGCGCGAACTCGTGTTGCAGCAGCAGCTCCAGGGCCTCCGCGCCGGAGCGGGCGCAGTGCACCTCCACGTCATCGCGCCGCAGCACGGCGGAGAGCGGCAGGAGGTTCTCCTCCAGGTCATCGACGAGCAGGCACTTCACCCGGGAGGCCACGGACAGGGGCTCCTTGCTGAGGACGGACCCCTCAGATAGCACCGCCATCTCCCCATGCCCGGACGGCGGCGGGCATCTGTTCAAGAGGAGGCACGAGCTCCATCGCTTGGGCCCGCGGTCGCGCCGGTGGTGTCGACACGGCCTGGGGGCCGGCGGGGGACAGGTGGGCGGACGCCTGGGGCTCGCCGCGTCGCCGCGCGCGTGCCGGCTCCATCTCCGCCACGGTGGCGCGGAGGGCGCTCATGGCCGCGAGGCCGCGGTCCTCCTGCATGACGGCGCGGGCCTGGCGGCCTTCACCGCGGCTGCGTGGAAGGACCCGTCCGATGAACGGCGAACGGGGGGACTGGCATGTCGGGCGCGCGCTTGGAGGCCGGGGGGGCCTGTTGGTGCGCGTGGCTAGAAGGCGCCGGACAGGCCCACCATCTGGGTGCCAACCATCGGGTTGAGGGACACCGAGGACTGGCGCGTGGGGGAAGGCGGGGCGTCCTCCACGCGGCCGTGCAGGAGCAGGGGCACGGCGACGCCGAACGCGGTGCCCAGCACGGCGCCGGTGAGGACGTCGGAGAGGTAGTGCTTGTCCGCGCCCATGCGCAGCAGGCCCACGGAGGCGGCGAGCGGCAGGCCCACCCCCCAGATGACGGCCTGGTGCTTGTAGCCGCGCAGCGCGGCGACGGTGCCGGCGGACGCGACGAGGGAGAAGGCCAGGTTGGTGTGGCCGCTGTAGAAGGACACGTTGTTGTCGTTGGGGTGGGCGGTGAGGCCCTTCTCCGACTCCGGCAGGACGTGGACGAAGGGGCGCTCGCGGCCCACGGCGAACTTCACCGCCTGGTTGGCGACGGAGGCGAGGACGGCGCTCTGCACCATGATGGTGGCGTCCTGGGCGAAGAGCTCACCCGAGGCGCCGCTGCTGTGTCCCACGGCGTACTGGGTGCCCAGCATGCCCAGCGGCAGGCCCACGAACCCGATGACGTTGCTCCAGGTGTTCGCGCGCCTGCGGGACGCTTCGGTGTTGCCCGCGATGCCCCGGCCCCAGCGGTCCAGGCGGTTGAGCCGGTCGGTGCCGTCCGGAGCGCGGTCGCACCAGCGGCACCGCGCCGGGGCCAGGTCGTCCTTGAAGACCGTCTCGCTGGAGATCCACAGCACGCCCGCGGTGCCGGTGAGGATGCCGTCGCGCGTCCAGCTGAAGCGCAGCGCGCGCGGCGAGTCCGAGGTGTCCTGCGCTGCGGCGGGGGACAGCGGCGCGAGCAGGAGCAGGCAGAAGGTGGCGAGGGTCCGGTAGGAGGCAGGCATGGGGTGGCGGAGCATAAGGGCGCTCCGCCCCTTCCCCGCAATCCAGGCGGCGGGGGCTAACGCGCCCCGGCCTCATCCTCTTCGACGAGCCGCGCCAGGAAGTCGCCCAGGGCCTTCACCTTGGGCGGGGTGCGCCGGGCCGGAGGCCACACCAGCCACAGCGCGCCGCGCTCCAGGGAGTGCTCGCGGAGGAAGGGTCGCAGCGTGCCGGCCTCCAGCTCCGGGCGGATCATCAGCTCCACGAACTGGGCGATGCCGAAGCCCGCGCGGGCCGCGTGGGTGACGGCCTCGCTGTTGTTGAAGACGAAGGTCTCCGGGATGCGTGGCACGGGAGCGCCTGTGGGCAGGCGCAGGGCCCAGGACTCCACGCGGCCGGTGGACACGAAGCGGTAGCGGATGCAGTCGTGCTCCTGGAGCGCGTCGAGCGAGCGAGGCGTGCCATGCGCCTGGAGGTAGGTGGGCGCGGCGCAGAGGATGAAGCGCTTGGGGCCCAGGCGGCGGCGCATGAGGCGCGAGTCGGAGAGCTCACCGCAGCGCACCGCGGCGTCCAGGCCATCGCCGACGATGTCGGCCACGTGGTCGTTGACGTCCAGGTCCAGCTCCAGGTGGGGGTATTCGCGGCGGAAGCGCTGGAGGTTGGGGATGATGAGTCGCAGCGCGAGCATCTCCGGGACGGAGACACGCACGCGGCCCCGAGGTGTGCGCACGGCGTGGGCGAGCTCCGCCTCCGCGTCGCGAAGCTCGGTGAGGGCGCGGGCGCAGCGCTCGTGGAAGCGGGCGCCCTGTTCGGTGAGGTGCATGCGCCGTGTGGAGCGCTGGAAGAGGCGGGTGCCCAGGCGCTCCTCCAGGCGGGCCACGCTCTTGCTCGCGGCGGAA
>JAFADT010000481.1 GCA_023424585.1 Pseudomonadota bacterium | reverse complement strand
CTGGGTGGTGGGCGTCCTGCCCGCGCGCAGGAAGGGCCAGCGGGACACGCCCAAGGCCACCGTGGCCAAGGCCGCCCCCGCGCCGTTCTTCGACGTGGACCTCACGCTGGTGCCCGGCAGCCCGCTGTACGACGGCGACGGGCGGCTCGTGGGCGTCGTCGTCGAGCGCCGCGGCCGAGGCGCCCGCGCCCTGCCCCTGTCCGCGGTGAAGGCGGAGCTCGCCTCGGCGGACGCGCCATGAGCCGTCCCGCGGGGCCGCCGTTCAAGCTGAGCGCGGTGCAGGAGGCGGTGGGCCTCTGGGCGCTGGGCTTCCTGGGCATCATCGCCGCGTTCCTCATCGCCGGGGGCACCAGCGTGCCCAAGCTGGTGGCCACGGTGGGCTTCCTCTACCTGCCGCTCATCCCCATGCGCTGGCGCGACGAGGACTACCGCGACTACGGCCTCACCCTGCGCGCGTGGAAGCAGGACGTGCGCCTGTTCCTGGTGATGTGCGCCATCGTGGGGCCGCTGTTCTTCGCGGGCTTCGCCGCCTTCGTGCAGGTGGTGCCGCACCTGCCGCCCGCGCTCGCGCGCCACCTGACGCCCATCATCGGCGAGGGCCACTTCCAGCCGCGCCTGCCCCCGCGCTTCGGCGAGTGGGTGATTGATCAGCTCTTCGTCGTGGCCCTGCCGGAGGAGTTCTTCTACCGGGGCTACCTCCAGGCCCGCCTGCGCGACGCGTGGCCCCAGGGGCGCGTGGTGCTGGGCGCGATGCTGGGCCGCGCCTTCTGGGTGACGGCGCTCCTCTTCGCGCTGGGCCACCTGGCCATCTTCCAGACGTGGCGGCTGGCGGTGTTCTTCCCCGCGCTCCTCTTCGGCTGGATGCGCGAGCGCACCGGCACCCTCGTCGGCTGCTCCCTCTTCCACGCCGCCTGCAACCTCTACGTGCGCTTCCTGGAGGTCTCCTTCTTCGGCGGCCCGTAGCGCCCGCTCAGTCCGGCGGCAGGTGCTCGACCTGGAGGTCCGCGCCCACGGTCAGCGTCCTGCCCTGCGGCAGCTCCACCCAGCCGTGCGCGCGCGCGACGTGGCTGGCCACCACCACCGTGCGGCGGCGGCGGTGCGCGCTCACCTCCGGGTGCGTCTCCGGCGTGGCCTCGTCCACGCCGCAGTGCGCGCACTCCGCGGTGCCCTCCAGGCGCGTGTAGTACAGCGGGGCCTCGCCGCGGCGGGTGGCGAGCAGCACGGCGCCGTTGGTGGCCACCAGGTTGAGCGACGGCATGCGCACCTGCCCCGCCTGGACGAGCGCGGCCTCCACCTCGCGCACCGTGTCGCGCAGCACGCGGCCCGCGACGGTCGGCTCCAGGCGCGGATCATCCGTGCGGCCCAGCTTGCGCAGGTTCGTGAGGAAGAGGGCGAAGAGGACCTCGCTGTCGGTGGAGCCGCGGACCTGCCGCTGGAGGTGCTCCGGCACGCGCGACAGCAGCGGCGCGCGCAGGGGCTCGAAGTCCTGGAGCGGCCCCTGGTGGGCGAACAGCCAGTGGCGCGCCCGGAACGGCTGGGTGTTCTCCTCGGGCGACAGGCCCAGCGGCAGCCGCCCCGCGTGGAAGAGCACGGCCTCCGATTCGTGCGGAGGCCCCAGGTCGTCCAGCGTGAGCGCCTGGTCCGGAGCCAGGCGGCGCAGGAGGACCTCCTCCTGCGCATAGCTGCCCACACCCAGGGCGTTGGCCCGCGCGTCCGGGCGGAGGACCACCTGCCCGGCCAGCCGGTGCAGCTCACAGCGCAGCAGGTTGGGGTCGGAGGACAGGGCGGCGAGGATGGCGGACATGGTGGATTCCCCCCTTCTCCCCAAGGGATAAGGCCCCGGGGACCCGGGTTCAGCGGTCCGAACCCGCTCCCCTGCTCTGGCGCTAAGCCCTTGAAATGGCTGGCATTTGATCAGTCATTGAATTGACACCCCGGGGCGTGGCACCTAACCTCCGGGCGCTTCCCGACAGCCCTCCCCTAGAGGAGCCGGGGTGCAGGCCTTCACCGGAGACGGAATGGCGGACGACATCGCAATCGGCATCGACCTGGGCACGTCGTATTCGTGTGTGTCCGTCGTCCATGAGGGCCAGCCCACGGTCATCCCCAACGAGTGGGGCGAGACGACGCATGCCTCGTGCGTGTCCTTCCTGGAGGAAGGGTCCGTGCTGGTGGGCAACGCGGCGAAGAAGAACATCATCACCACCCCGGAGACGACGGTCTACTCGGCCAAGCGGCTCATCGGCCGGTACTACTTCTCCGACGAGGTGAAGAAGGCCCAGGCGGTGATGCCGTACCGCATCATCGAGGGTGACAACAACTCGGTGCGCATCGGCGTGCGGGAGCGCAGCTATTCGCTGCCGGAGATCTCCGCGCTGGTGCTCAAGGAGATGAAGGCCGTCGCGGAGACGTACCTGGGCCGCGAGGTGACGAAGGCGGTCATCACCGTCCCCGCGTACTTCAACGACAACCAGCGCCAGGCGACGAAGGACGCGGGCCGCATCGCGGGCCTGGAGGTGCTGCGCATCCTCAACGAGCCCACCGCGGCGGCGCTGGCCTACGGCTTCGGCCGGGACGTCAACCAGCGCGTGGTGGTGTACGACCTGGGCGGCGGCACGTTCGACGTGTCCATCCTGGAGATCGGCAAGGACGTCTTCGAGGTGCTGGCCACGGCCGGTGACACGTACCTGGGCGGCGACGACTTCGACGACCGCATCATGACGTGGATGGCGGACGACTTCCTCAACCGCACGCGGCTGGACCTGCGGCAGAACAAGTTCTGCCTTCAGATGCTGAAGGACGCGGCGGAGAAGGCGAAGATCGACGTGGGCCAGTACGGGACCGCGGAGATCCTCTGCCAGGGCATCTGCCAGGACGCCAACGGCAACGTGATGGACCTGCGCAACACGCTCACCCAGGACCAGTTCAACCGGATGGTGATGGACCTGGTGCAGCGCACGTTCAAGGTCTGCGACGAGGCGCT
>JAFADT010000474.1 GCA_023424585.1 Pseudomonadota bacterium | reverse complement strand
GGCCACGGCGCTGGCGTCGGACTCGCGCGTGAGCTCGGTGATGCCGGCGCGCACGTCGCACATCACGGCCGCGCCGGTCCGCAGCGCCCAGCGCGGCGGGAGCGGCGGCGGCAGCCGTGCCGGGGTCGTGGGGCTGCTGGTGCTGGGGATCCTCGGGGCCGGCGGCGCGGGCTACTACTTCCTCGTGCACAAGCCCCAGGAGGAGCAGCGGATCCGCGACGCGCGGCCCGCCGCTCCGGCCCCGATTCCGCAGGAGGTGCTGGCCTCGGTGGGCCGGTGGAAGCTCCAGTTCCTGGAGCTGGAGGGCACCAGCGCGGAGCACCTGGCCGCCGGCCAGAAGCAGCTCGAGCTGGATCAGCGCGTCGCGTACACGGAGGCGGAGGAGTCCTTCCAGCAGGCGCTGCTGCTGGACCCCCGCAGCACGGACGCCATCGCCGGGTACGTGCAGGCGCTGGCGCTCGGGCGCGGACCGGGCATGGACGACAACTCCTTCCAGGAGGCGCGCGAGCTCATCCAGGCCGCGAAGGGCATGGCCGGCGAGACGCCCGCGCTGCTCGTCGCGCACGCGAACCTGCTCCTGGCGCGCGCGCGTCAGCCGGGCAACCTGGAGGAGGCGGCGCGGCTGGCGACGGAGGTGCTGTCCCAGCCGGGCGCCGCGGACGCCTACAAGGCGGAGGCGCACCTGGTGCTGGGGCGCTCTCACGTGGCCACGTCGCGCGAGCTGGCGAACCAGGAGTTCGAGGCCGCGCGCAAGCTGGCGCCGAACCTGAAGCGCGTGGACTACTACAGCGCGCTCGCCCACGAGCAGGCCGGCCAGTACGGCCTGGCGCTGAAGCAGCTGAACCAGCGCATGAAGCTGGATCCGCAGGACTGGAACAGCCTGGAGGCCGCCGCCCGCATCTACGTGGAGGTGGGGGAGACCGACCGCGCGCGCAAGCTGTACGAGGACCGGCTGAAGGCGAAGGCGGGCGACGTGAGCGCCTCGCTGGCGCTGGCGGTGCTGCGCTACCAGGCGGAGGGCAACGCGCGCGACGCCGTGCGCGCCCTGAAGGAGCTGACGAAGAACGCTTCCCGCTACGGCTCGCGCGACGCCTCCGAGATCTACAGCCACCTGGCCGCGGCGCAGCGCACGGCGGGCAACGACGCTGGCGCGGAGGAGGCGGCGGCGCAGGCGCTGAAGGTGGTGCCGGCGATGCCGGAGGCCCACCTGCAGTGGTTCATGGTGGCGCTGTCCCGGAAGGACGCGGCGCTGGCCCGCGAGCACCTGAAGGGCTTCCAGGGCCGGCTGCAGGACGCGGCGCTGGAGAAGGTGCTGGAGGGGCGGGTGCTCCTCCTGGAGGGCGACGCGGCCGGCGCGCAGGAGCGCTTCCAGCAGGCGGTGCGGCTGGACGACCGCCGCATGGACGCGAAGCTGCTGGAGGGCGTGGCGGCGGCGAGCGCGAAGAAGCGCGACGAGGCCTACCGCATCTTCTACCCGGTGCTGGAGGCGCGCGAGTGGGATCCGCTGAGGCTCGCGCCCCGGCCCGCGCTGTCGCGCTTCTGGCTGCGGCCGGGCGACACCCTGATGGGCGTGGAGAACGTGGTGAAGGCCCTGAGCGAGCGCCAGGAAGACGTGCAGCCCCTGCTCTACGAGGGACTGGTGCGCTTCCACCAGGGGAACCGGCAGGCGGCGGAGCAGCTCTTCGAGTCCGTGGTGGAGGTGAGCCCGAACAACGGCGGCGCGCAGGCGTACCGGGCGCTCATCGCGCTGGGCACGAAGGGGGCGCAGGCGCGTCCGCTCGCGGAGCGCGCGGTGGCGGTCGAGCGCGGGCTGCCGGTGGCGCGCCTGGCGCTGGGGCTCGCGCAGGCGGCGGACGGGAGGGTGCCGGAGGCGATGCGCACGCTGCAGTCCACGCTGGACGTGGCGCCGAAGATGCTGTCCGCGCAGGCGAAGCTGGCGGAGCTGCAGGTGAAGTCGAAGCCGCAGGAGGCGCGCGCGGTGCTGGAGAAGGTGGTGGGGCTGGACCCGTCCTACTTCCCGGCGAAACAGCTGCTCTTCAAACTGGACGAGCGAGGTTGACGTGAAGGTCCTGTTGCTGGGGTCGGGCGGACGCGAGCACGCGCTCGCGTGGAAGCTGGCCCAGAGTCCCCGCCTGTCGCGGCTCCTGGTGGGCCCGGGCAACCCGGGCACGGCGCGGTGGGGCACCAACGTGCCCCTGCAGGCGGACTCGCCAGAGGCGGTGGTGTCGCTGGCGCGCCGCGAGCGCGTGGACCTGGTGGTGGTGGGCCCGGAGGCGCCCCTCGTCGCGGGCGTCGCGGACGCGCTGGCGCAGGTGGACATCCCGTGCTTCGGCCCCGTCGCCGCGGCCGCGCGCATCGAGGGCTCCAAGGCGTTCGCCAAGGAGGTGATGGCGGAGGCGGGCGTGCCCACCGCGGCCTTCCGCGTGTTCACCGACGCGGCGGAGGCGGAGGCATACGCCGTCGCGCAGGGCCGCATCGTGGTGAAGGCGGACGGCCTGGCCGCGGGCAAGGGCGTCATCGTCGCGCCGGACGCGGAGGCCGCGCGGGACGCGGTGCGCGCCGTGGCGCAGATGGGGCAGGCGGGCCAGCGGATGGTGCTGGAGGAGCTGCTGGAGGGCGAGGAGGTGTCGCTGATGGCCCTGTGCGACGGCGAGCGCTACGTGCTCCTGCCGCTGTCGCAGGACCACAAGCGCGTGGGCGAGGGCGACACGGGCCCCAACACCGGCGGCATGGGCGCGTACTGCCCGGCGCCGTTCCTCACGGAGGCGCAGCTGGCGAAGGTGGGCGAGCAGGTCATCGCGCCCACGCTGGCGGCGCTCAAGCGGCGCGGCACGCCGCTGCGAGGCGTGCTGTACGCGGGGCTGATGCTCACGGCGTCCGGCCCGAAGGTGCTGGAGTTCAACGCGCGCTTCGGGGACCCGGAGACACAGGTCCTGATGATGCAGGTGGACGAGGACCTGCTGCCGCTGATGGAGGCGTGCGCGAAGGGCGCGCTGGAGCCCCGGCCGCTGAAGCAGTTCCCGGGCGCGTCGGTGGGCGTGGTGCTGGCGGCGGAGGGCTACCCGGAGGCGCCGAGGAAGGGCCAGCGGATTGAAGGGCTGGACGCGGTGGCGTCGAACGCGCCGGTGTTCCTCGCGGGCGTGGCGAAGCAGGACGGCGCGCTGGTGACTGCGGGCGGCCGGGTGCTGACGGTGTGCGCGCGGGGCGACAGCCTGGCGACGGCGCGGGAGCGGGCCCTGGCGGCGGCGGACGCCGTGCGCTTCGAGGGCAGGCACTTCCGCCGGGACATTGGCGCG
>JAFADT010000451.1 GCA_023424585.1 Pseudomonadota bacterium | reverse complement strand
GGCCTGCTTCGCGGCGCGGCCGAGCTCCGCCTCCGCCGCGGCCTGGGCCACGGGCAGCGCGGCCTCCACGAAGGCGCCGAAGCCGGGGAAGGCCTGGTGGACCTCGTCCCCCTTCAGGGCCTTGCCGTCGGACTCCAACGCGGACAGGACGGAGGTGTCCGCCGCGGGGCCCTGGGGGCCGTCCACCACGGCGACGGGCAGCAGCGTGCGCGTGAGGAAGCGGGCCAGCTGGCGGCTGGGGACGCGGGCGCCGGGCGAGGTGTCCTGGGGCTCCGGCAGCTGGACGTGGAAGAGCAGCTCCAGGCCGCGCGCGGGCTTCTTCACGCCTCGCTTCTCGATGTGGCGGAAGCCGCTGCGGCCGTAGGGGCCGTCCTTGAGGAAGCCGAACAGCGCCTCCACCAGCGGGTGGCCGGTGGCGAAGTACTCCAGCTCCTCCGCCTCCACCGCGGTGTCGCGCCAGAAGGTGCCCAGCACGGTGCGGTCCTGCATCACGTCGATGCCGGGCAGCCCCTCGACGTTGAGCGCGTGGCCGAACTGGAAGGCCACCTGGAAGGCCTCCACCTGCTCGTCGGTGTCCACGCCGATGCCCACGCGGCGCGCCAGCTCCGTGACGGTCTCCTCCAGGCGCTCGTCCAGGTCGCGCGCCACGCTCCACAGCCCGTCCTCCAGCGGCACAGCCTCCCCGTCTCCGGAGTCCTCGGGCTCCTCGCCCATGCGCTCCTGCGCGCGCGCCACCAGCCGGGCCACGGCGGGCCGGTCGAAGCTGCGCACGTCCAGCAGCGGGTCGTACGCGCGCTTCACCTGCTCGCGCGCCGCCTCCACGCGGGCCTTCAGTTCGGCCGCGTACTCCACGCGCGCCTCGCGGGGCAGCAGGGCCAGGTCCGCGATGCGGTCCTCCACCTCCTCCAGCACCGCGTCCAGGCCGCCCACCGTCTCGCCGAAGACGCCCACGGCGTCCGCCAGCAGCATCAGCACGTCCGACGCGAGCGTGCCCGCGGGGTCGAAGACGTGGATCTCCACCGGGTGCGTCTGCCCGATGCGGTCCAGGCGGCCGATGCGCTGCTCCACCGTGGAGGGGCTCCACGGCAGGTCGTAGTGGACCAGGTGGTGCGCGAACTGGAAGTTGCGGCCCTCGCCGCCCACCTCCGTGCACAGGAGCACCTGGGGCCCTTCCGGGTCGCGGAAGCGCGCCACCTGCCGGTCGCGCTCCACGAGCGGCAGGTCGCCGTGGTAGCCCAGCGCCTCCACGCCCTCGCGAGACAGCTCCGACTGGAGCGACTCCAGCGTGTCGCGGCTCTCCGTGAACACGAGCACCTTCGCGCGCGGCTCCGCCTTCCAGATGCCGCGCAGCACGCCCACGAACGCGATGAGCTTCGCGTCCCGGCCCGTCAGCTTGAGGTCCGCGCCCTTCAGCGCCGGGCTGGACTTCACCGCGCCCGCGAACGCCGCGGGGCTGGACTCCAGGCGGCGGAGCACGTTGGCCAGCGGCGCGCCGCGCAGGCTGCCCTTCGCCAGCGTGGCCAGGGCCGCGTCGCGCGCGTTCAGCTCCTCCGGCGACAGCCGCACCGGGTGCCGGTGGAGCCGGCGCGTGGAGAAGCCGCCCACCACCGCGCGCCGGTTGCGCACCAGCCGGTCCGACAGGCTGTACGTCTCCGCCAGGTGCGCGAGCAGCGCCTCCTGCTCCTTCAGCGTCTGGAGCTTCGCGTCCTCCGGGAAGCGCTTCGCCAGCGCGGCCACGGCGGCCTCCGCGCCCTTGCCCTCCCGCAGCGCGCGCACCGCGGTGGACAGCTCCTCCTGGCGCTGGAGCCGCGCCTCGAAGCCCTTCACCGACGGCGCCGTCGCCGCGTCGATGAGGGTGAGCAGGCCGTGGTACTCCGCCGGATCCAGCTGCATGGGCGTGGCGGTGAGCAGCAGGAGCCCCCACGAGTTCGCGGCCAGCCCCTTCGCGGCGGCGAAGGCCTTCTCGCCCTTGAGGTGGTGCGCCTCGTCGATGATGACCAGGTCCCAGAAGGCGTCCTCGGCGGCCACCTCCTCGCGGTGCTCGCGGGTGCGGCTGAGCAGCTCCAGGCTCGTCACCACCAGCGGGAAGCGCGCCCACGGGGAGACGTCCGGCGCCTCCTTGAGGGACTGCTCGTAGCGGTCCGAGTCCATCAGCGTGAAGAGCTGGTTGAACTTGTGGAACAGCTCCACCAGCCACTGCACGGTGAGGTGGCTGGGCGCCACCACCAGGCACCTGCGCGCCAGGCCCACCAGCCGGAGCGCGCTGAACACCATGCCCGCTTCAATCGTCTTGCCCAGGCCCACCTCGTCCGCCAGCACGAAGCGGGGACGGCGCGCGGACAGCACGCGCTGCACCACGCCCACCTGGTGCGGCTTCACCATCACCCGGCTGGCCAGGAGCGCGCCCAGCGCGTCGCCCCGGCGCTCGTCGTCCAGCACCAGCGCCTGCTTGCGCAGCATGAACGCCTTCGCGTCCCCCACCCGCCCGTCGCGCAGCGTGGACAAGAGGTCGGAGCGCGGCGCCAGCGCGCGGACCTCCGACTCCGGCAGCTCGTCCTCCTCCCCCGTGTCGTCGAAGCGCACCACGTAGCGGCGCAGGCCGCGCGCCCCCGGCTCCTCGCCCAGGATGGTGGCCTTGCGCCCCTTCGGCGTCTGGATGGGCTCCCCCTTGGGCAGCTGGTACGGCACCAGCGCGCCGCCGCGCGTGGACACCAGCACCGGCGCGTCCTCGCGGGCCGGGAAGGCGATGAGCGCCTTGGCCCCCTGCTCCTGCAGCGACACCAGATGCCCCACGCCCCATTCGGGCTGCGGGAGGTAGCGGACCTTCAGACCTTCGACGAGAGACGCCATATGCCGTGCAACACCCGGGATGCGAGGAGGGGGCGCTCCATAACGCTCCAGCGCCCGGAAGGCCATTTCACGAGCACCTCCCTCCCCTCCAACCCCTTGATTCCAGGCCCCGTTCCTCCAGGCCCCGGGCCCCTGTCCGCCGCCGGACAGCCCCGCCGCGTCCTGTCCGCCGGAGGCTTCCCATCTCCCTGGGTAGGGTCCAATATTTCATGACAAACAGGTAAAAGCCGGGTTATAGGATACCCTGCCCGACAGTGCGATGTCGCTCACCCCACCTTTTCGGTGATGTTGAGGGTCCTTCTGCACAGAAGCGCTCGGTGCCGTCGGGGGGGAGTGCCACATGCTGCGACGTTGGACCTTCGCTCAGCGGGTCGGAGCCGGTCTGTCCGTGTGCCTTCTGGCCGGACTCATCCTGCTTGCCACCCTGGTGTCCGCGGCCCGGACGCTGACGGTGGACGACGAGGCCCTCGTCCATCACGTCTCCGACATCCTCTCTGGCCTGCTGGGCCTGGGCGCCCTGGCCGCGCTGGTGATGGTGCTGCGCAACGCGCTGGGCCCCATGCACGCGGAGGCCCTGCGGAGCGAGCAGCGGCTGCACCTGTTCATGGATGGCGTGAGCGACTACGCGCTGTGCTTCCTGGAGCCGGACGGGACCGTGTCCGGCTGGAGCACGGGCGCGGAGCGGCTCACCGGCTGGACGTCCTCGGACATCGTGGGCCAGCGCGTGGAGGTGCTGCACGTGCCGGACGCGGTGATGCACGGGCTGCCCGCCTCCCACCGCGAGCGGGCCGCGCGCGAGCGGCGCCTGCAGTCGGAGGGCTGGCGGCTGCGCAAGGACGGCTCGCGCTTCTGGGCGGAGACGCTGCTCACCGCGCTGTACGCGGACGGCGGCACGCTGCAGGGCTTCGCGGAGGTGACGCGCGACATCACCGAGCGCAAGCGCACCGAGCGCATGCAGGCGCTGCTCGCGGAGGCCGGGCGCGCGCTACAGCCGCAGGCCGGCGCCAGGGGGCTGGGAAACGCGCTCACCCGCCTGTGCGTGCCCGAGG
>JAFADT010000439.1 GCA_023424585.1 Pseudomonadota bacterium | reverse complement strand
CGTCCTCCCTGCCTGCGCCCCCCGGCAGGTGCGCCCGGAGGGCAGCATCCGCAAGGTGGTGGTGGTGTCGGGCTCGCGCGTGGACGTGCTGCCCTCGGGCACGTTCCGCCAGGACATCATCGGGGAGAGCAACCCGCGCACGGTGCTGGCCCGCCAGGCGGAGTCGGAGCTCCTCGCGCGCGGCTTCGAGGTGGTGGCCACCCGCCAGTCCCAGGCCCCCGTGCCGCTCACGGACGAGGTGTCGTCCTTCGTCCAGCAGAACAAGGCCGAGGCCGCGGTGGTGGTCATCCTGGACTGGCTGGACGTGTCCGGCGCGTCGGTGCTGAACCGGGTGGACGTGGTGCTGCGGCTGGGCCTGGTGGACCCCAACGGCCAGGTGCTCTGGACGGACACGTTCCGCTCGCAGCCCATCGTGAGCGCCTACCAGTCCGCCACGGACTGGAACTCGTTCCTGCGCCGGGCCGTCACCGACGCGGTGCAGGTGGTGCCGTGACGGCCGTCCTCCCTTTGCGCGGGAAGAGGGGGGCATGCGGGTCCTGGTGACGGGCGCGGCGGGCTTCATCGGCGCCCACGTCTGCGAGCGGCTCCTCGCCCGGGGCGACACGGTGGTGGGCCTGGACGCGCTGGACGCGGCCCCGGGGGACGTGGCGCTCCGGCGCTCGCGCCTCCAGCGGCTGGCCGGCGCGCGCGGCTTCACCTTCCTGGCCGGGGACATCACCGACGCGGCCCGGCTGGACGAGGCGTTCACGGCCGCGCGCCCGGAGGGCGTGGTGCACCTGGCCGCGCGGGTGGGCGTGCGGGCCCCGGCCGCGGAGGCCCCGGCGTACGCGGACACCAACGTGACGGGCTTCGTGCGGGTGCTGGAGGCCTGCCGCGAGGCGCGCGTCCGGCACCTGGTCTACGCGTCCTCCAGCTCCGTGTACGGCGCGGCCACGCCCGCTCCGTTCCGCGAGGACGCGCTCGTGGATCAGCCGCTCAACCTCTACGGCGCCACCAAGCGCGCCAACGAGCTGATGGCGCACGCGTACAGCCACCTGCACCGGCTGCCCGCCAGCGGCCTGCGCTTCTTCACGGTGTACGGGCCGTGGGGGCGGCCGGACATGGCGCCGCTCCTGTTCCTGCGCGCGCTGGCGAACGGGGCGCCCCTGCGGCTGCACGGCGACGGGCGGATGCGGCGCGACTTCACCTTCGTGGATGACGTGGCGGAGGCCGTGCTGCGCGTGCTGGACCGGCCGCCCTCGGGGAGTCCGCCGCACCGGCTGCTCAACGTGGGGCACGGCGAGCCGGCGGCGCTGGGGGACTTCGTGGGCCTCCTGGAGCGGCACTGGGGCGCGAAGGCCCGCGTGGAGTCCGTGCCCGCGCAGCCCGCGGAGATGGCCTCCACATGGGCGGATACCACGCGGCTGGAGGCGGAGACGGGCTTCCGGCCGCGCGTGTCCGTGGACGCGGGAGTGGCCCGGCTGGTGGCGTGGTACCGCGCGTGGAGCGGCCCCGCCCGCTGAAGCCCGCGCGAAACGGCGGCGGGCGCCGCCCGGGGCACAGGAAGGCCCCGGCCGACGCCCGCGCGTCCTACGCGCGATGGGGCGCGGCTACGGCAGCACCGCGAGGAAGCCCTCGACGAAGGCGTTGTTGTCCTCGCGCAGCTCCATCACCGACCGCCACGGGTCCACCAGCGCGCCCAGGTAGAACAGCCCGGAGCCCTGGGCGCCGGGCAGCGTGGACACGGAGGGGGTGAGCTGGCGCGTCGTGCATTGCCCCGCGGCCAGCGTCCCCACGTCCAGCTGGCCCAGGGTCACCTGGGTGGAGGGGGAGGGCAGCTCGTCCGGGAACGCCAGGGTGGGCTGGGTGGAGAGGAGGAGGTCCACCTCCGCGTTCCAGCCCGAGGGCGCGGTGCCCTGGTTGCAGACCGTCACGGTGGTGGTGAACAGCTCGCCCCCACGCACGGCGAACGGCGCGGTGACCTCCGTGACGACCAGGTCCGGCGCGTTCCCCACGCCGATGCGGCCCCGCACGAAGGTGTTGTTGTCCGTGCGCAGCTCGTCGTTGGGGTTCCAGGCGCGCACGAAGGCGCCCAGGAAGAGGGGCGCCTCCGGCTCCATCACGGGCGGCTGGGCCTGGAGGGTGCCTTCCCGCGTGATGCAGGCGTTCTCGGGCAGGGGCGGGAGCTCCACGATGCCCGCCGGGGACATGCCGGAGGCCGGATCCGGGAAGCCTCCGGAGAAGGTCAGCTCCGGCGGCGTGGACGACGTGGAGAGGAAGAACTCCACCCTCTGGGCGTAGGAGGGCTGCGTGCCCTGGTTGCAGACGGTGACGGGGACCTGCGCCTGCCCCTGGGGCTCGATGTTCGCCGGCCCGCCCATCGCGGTGATGACGAGGTCCGGCGCAGCCCCCACGCCGACGCGCGGCCCGACGAAGGTGTTGTTGTCCTCGCGCACCTCCGGGGTGCCCCAGCTCCGGTCCACGGTGGCCCCCACGTAGTACGTGCGCGGCTCCGGCCCCGTGCTCCCGTAGAGATCGCCGGTCACCGGCGTGGTGAGGCAGGTGTGCGCTCCCAGCGGAGGGATGAGGGCCTCGCCCAGGAGCTCACCGGGAGGCGGCGGGGGCGCGCCCTGCGTCGGCAGGGACAGCTCGGGGGAGGTCAGCAGGTGCAGCGTCACCTGCGGGCCGCCCGACGTGGACTGGGCGCCGAGGTTGCAGACGGTGACGGTGGTGGTGAAGGACTGGCCCTCCCGGATGCTGGCGGGCGGCGTCACCGCGGTGATGACCAGGTCGGGCTCCGTCCCCACGCCCAGGCGCCCCCGCGCGAAGACGTTGTTGTCCTCGCGCAGCTCCGCCCGGCCCTGGAGCGGATCCACGGCGGCGCTCAGGTACAGCGGCTGCCCCGGCGCGGCGCCCGAGGGCTGGGCCGCGGACACCATCCCCATGGCGCTCACGCACTGCCCGGCCTGGAGCGGCGCGACGTTCAGGAACCCCGCCACGAACTGGCTGGGGTTGGGGAACGGCGTCGGCGTGCCCGGCGGAGGCAGGGCCCAGGTCTCCTCCGCGGACACGACGAGCGCCACCTCGGTGGAGCTCACGGCGTCGGTGCCCACGTTGCAGACGCGCACGGTGGCGGCGAACGGCTCCCACGGCGCGACGGTGGCGGGGGCCTCCACCTCGGTGACCACCAGGTCCGGCCCGTTGCCCACGCTCAGGGGGCCCGCCACGCGGGTGTTGTTGTCCCAGCGCAGCTCCTGCGTCATCGCCTCCGGATTGACGACGGCGCCCAGGGACAGCGGGCGGAACGGAATCGCGTGGGGCGGTGAACCCGCCGTTCCGAGGATCTGCCGCGTGGTGCAGGCGCCCGCGCCCAGCGGCGGCACGGTGGCGTCACCCACGAGCAGCTGGCCGCCCATCGGCTGGGGCGGGGACGCCAGCGGGTCCGGCGCCGGCAGGGGGGCGTCCACGCTCACGTAGACCGCCACGCGCGAGGAGCCGCTCAGCGGCCCGGTGCCCACGTTGCAGACCTTCACGGTGCTGGTGAAGGCATCCCCGGGCCGCACGCTGGCGGGCCCCTGGAGCTCGGCGACGACGAGGTCCGGCCCGCTGCCCAGGCCGACGATGCCCGCGGCGAAGCCGTTGTTGTCCGTGCGCGGCTCGGCCCCCTGGAGGTCCACGACCGCGCTCAGGTTCAGGGGCCGCTCGAACGGCGAGGGCATCGCGTCAGGGGGACGCATGGCGTTGAACGTGGAGCGCTGGGTCGTGCACTGCCCGGGCGCCAGCGTCGCGGAGGGCTGGGCGCGGCCCAGGAAGGCGTAGGCCCGCGAGGGCTCCGTGAACACGGGCGGCGCGGGCGGCGGCCGGGACACGGGCGGCTCCGTCTCCGTGGAGAGGAACAGCGAGACCCCGTAGCCATACGCGGGGGAGGCGCCCCGGTTGCAGACCGTATAGGTCGCGGTGAAGGACTGGCCGTCAGCGAGGTTCGCGGGCGCCTTCACGTCGGTGATCACCAGGTCCGCTTCCGGTCCGGTGCCCACCAGCCCCTGGATGAACGTGTTGTTGTCCTCGTTCAGCTCCTGGACGCCCTGGAGCGTGTCGATGGCCGCGCCCAGGTACAGGGGCTGACCCGGCTGCGCCTCCATGGGCAGGTTGCGGTAGGCGTTCACCGGCACCGTCTGGCACTGACCGGCGGAGAGGGAGAAGACGTCCGCCCCGCCCACCGGAGCCTGGGTCTGGAGGGGGGAGGGCCCGGACCCCGGCGGGAGCGTCACCGTGGCCTCCGTGGAGAGGACCAGCTCCAGGCGGGCGGAGCCGTACAGCGTGCCCGTGCCCACGTTGCAGACCTGCGCCTCGACGGGGAACGAATAGGAATCCGGGAGGTTGGTGGGGCCCTTCAGCGACCGCACCACCAGGTCGGGGCCATCGCCCACGCCCACGATCCCCTGCGTGAGGGTGTTGTTGTCGTCGCGCAGCTCCGGGACGGACTGCATCCCGTCCACGCGCGCGCCCAGGTACAGCGGCGCGCCCGGCTGGAAGGCCGGGGGCGGGTACGAGACGCCGGACACCGGCAGCGTGACGCACCGTCCGGCATCCAGCCCCGGCGCCTGCGCCTGGCCGACGAAGGACTCCGTCGGGGAGCCGGGGACCTGCGAGGCGGCCAGCGAGGCCTCCGTGGACAGCAGCACGTCCGCGCGCACGTCCATGGCCGGGTCCGTGCCCACGTTGCACACCGTCACCGAGCCGGAGAACGGCATCCCCGGCGCGAGGTTCGCGGGCCCTGTCACGTCGGTGACCACCAGGTCGGCCTGGTGCCCCACGCCCAGCCGGCCCGCGACGCGCGTGTTGTTGTCCTCGCGCAGCTCGGCGTGCTGCTGCCACGGGTCGACGATGGCGCCCACGTACAGCGGCTGCTCGGGCTGGGTGGCCGCCGGGGGAAGCTGGGCGAACGCCTGCGTCCGGACCGTGAG
>JAFADT010000406.1 GCA_023424585.1 Pseudomonadota bacterium | reverse complement strand
CGAGCCCGTGCTGCCCGCGCTGCTCCAGCGCCTGCGCCTCTACGACGCCGACGGCGCGCGCTGGCGCCGCTGGAGCGCGCCCGCGCGGCTGTCCCTCCAGGTGGACGCGCCCGGGGCCGCCGTGGAGCTGCGCCCCGTGTCGCGCGAGGCCTCGGGGCCGGAGGCAGTGGGCGAGCCCCTGCCTTCCCCGGGCGCGCTCCCCTGGACCGACCTCACCGTGCCTCCAGGGACCTACCAGCTCACCGCGCGCGCTCCGGGGTACGAGGCGTCGGTGCAGCCGCTGCTCCTGACGCGCGGGGAGTCGCGGCGCGTCGTCCTGCCGCTCGTCCGGGCGGGGGCGCTCCCGCAGGGGTTCGTGTACGTGCCCCCGGGCGACGTGCGCTTCGGCAGCGCCGCCGAGTCCAGCGTGCGCGACTTCTTCAACGCCACGCCGCTGCACACCGTGCCCGTGCAGGGCTTCCTCATCGCGCGCCATGAGACGACTTACGCGGACTGGCTCCAGTACCTGGCGGCCCTGTCCCCGGAGGAGCGCGCCACGCGCCAGCCCCGCGTGGGCACGGGCGGCTACGCCGGCGGCCTGGCGCTGGAGCCGGACGGCAATGGCTGGCGGCTGCGCTTCCAGCCCGGGGGCGTGCGCTACACGGCGCGGACGGGCGAGCCCGTGCGGTACGCCCGGCGCTCGCAGCGCGCGGCGCAGGACTGGCGCCAGTTCCCCGTCAGCGGCATCAGCTTCGCGGACGCGGAGGCCTACGTGGCGTGGCTGTCCACGTCCGGCCGGGTGCCGGGGGCGCGGCTGTGCTCGGAGCTGGAGTGGGAGCGCGCCGCGCGCGGCGTGGACGGCCGCGAGTACCCCCACGGCAACCGGCTGGGCCCGGACGAGGCCAACGTGGACATCACCTACGGCAAGGACCCGGGCGGCTTCGGCCCGGACGTCGTGGGCAGCCACCCCGCGTCCCGCAGCCCCTTCGGCGCGGACGACATGGCGGGCAACGTCTGGGAGTGGACCCGCTCGTGGCTGGAGCCCGGCCGGCCGGTGGCCCGCGGAGGCAGCTTCACCTTCAACGTGACGAGCGCGCGGTCCTCCAACCGGGAGCTGCCGGAGGCCTCCCTGCGCGACGTCACGGTGGGCCTGCGCGTGTGCGCGGACGCGCCCGTGTCCGCCGGTTGAGCACCACCGGACACTGAAACCCTCGGGAACCGCTGGCCTCACCCCGAGGGCCCCCCCAACTGGAAGCCACTGGACGCTGCAAGTGCCCGGACGGGCCAGGCCCGGTTGCCGCTCCCGCCCCCCGGACGGACCTTGTACGGGGAAGGCGCGGTGCGGGTTGGGGTCGGGGCAGGGAAGGGGCATCCAGATGAGGACGTTGCAGCGAGTGGTCGCGGCGTGTCTCGCCGTCGTGGCGGTGGGCTGTGGCACGGAATCGTCGGAGCCCGAGGCTCCCTCCCTGCGCACGCAAGTGGCGGAGGTTGTGTCTCCCAATGGGCGCAACCTCAACGGCCGCAACCTCAACGGCCGCAACCTGAACAACAGCGAGCTGGGCGGCATGCTGGTGTCCGTGGCGTACGCGGGCGCCCACTCCGCCTCCGGCAAGCCGCTGAGCAACGTGCGGCTGGAGGGCTCGGCCTTCGTCGGCCTGGACGGCAACAGCCCCGTGACGGGCGCGGGCTTCACCGGGGCGCGCTTCGTCGGCGCGCTGGGCGACGGGACCTCCCTGCCCCTGCGCGTGGACGGCATCACCCAGGGCAGCGGCGCCGACAGCGACCTGTGGTCCTACCAGGTCTCCTACCAGGGCTCCGACGGGACCTGGCGCTCCGTGTGCCAGGACGCGAACGGCGCGGCGCTCTCCGCCATCGCCGTGGCTGGCCGCTGGAACTACCTCCAGGGCGTCGCGGGCGGCGGTGAGAAGATCGAGGACGCCACCGCCTTCACCTTCGCCTGCGAGGGCGCAGCCATCGCGAAGTGCATGCACTTCGGCTACAAGCCCTGGGCCACCACCGCCAGCGGCCAGAGCCTCGCGGGCCACCACCAGGCCTGCACCCGCATGGTGCGCGCGGACTTCTGCGGCGACGGCGCGTCGCACACCATCGACGGTCAGTGGGTCAACCTCTACGACGGCGTGGGCGTCCAGACGGACACCGAGTCCTGGAGCGTGGAGGCCGAGTGGAACGAGGCCGGCGCGCGCTGCTTCACCTCCGAGACCCGCGCCCACGCGCCCGTGACGTGCTCGGGCCTCGAGGCCATCCCCGACTGCGGCGACACCAGCCACTTCCAGGACGGCACCCGCCTCATCAGCGAGTCGCCCTATGGGGCCAGCGGGCTGTAGCCCGACCGGCTACAGCAATCCCAGACTTGTAACGGATTAGGTTACAAAATCTGGAAGTCGATAAAATCCAGTGTCTCATGTTATGAGAACGCTCCATCCGCCTCCGCGTCGCAAGCACCGGAGGGGCATGGGGCGTTCTCCGCGTTCACGGAGGGGGACGGGACCGGTGTGTCCGGGGTTCCGCGCACGGTGAGGGGAGGGTGCCCCATCGCGAGGCTGTCGTCGCGGTACCCCCGTCGTGAGTGGAGCACACCCCATGAAGCCTGAGCTGTCCTTGCTGTGGAAGCATTCCCGGAAGCGCCTGCCGTTCGCGCTGCTGGCCTCGTCGCTGGCGGTGGGCTGTGGCCAGCCCGCCCCGGAGACGACCGGAGCCCCCGCGCCTTCCGCGCCCCAGGCGGAGTCCTCCGCCCGGGCCGTGGACCCGTCCAGCGGTCTGGAGGCGGCGCTCGGTTCGACCCTGGAGGGGGACGCGGCGCGTCCGGTGGTGGAGTCCCTGGTCGCGATCCCCCAGGCGGCGGTCAGCAAGAGCACCGCCACGGTGTTCCAGCTGAAGCTGGACCCGAAGCGCGCGGAGAACGAGGCGTTCCGCGGTGGGACGCTGACGATGGCGGACGGCGCGCAGCAGTTGATGTTCCGCGACAACGGCCAGGGGGGCGACGCGGTGGCGGGGGACCTGCTCTTCACGGCGTCCGGCACGTTCGACTTCGTGGCGTTCCAGGCCGAGCAGCAGCGCATCGCCCAGGCGCAGTCCCAGTCGCCCACGCAGCTGACCACGGCCGTGTTCGAGCACCGCCAGCTGGTGCGCACGGTGCCGGTGACGGCGCTGGGCCCGCAGTTCCCGGTGGGCCAGCCCGTGCCCATCCAGCCCCTGGGCCTGGCGTCGCTGGTGGACCCCGCGCGCTCGCTCATCATCCGGGCGCCCGCCGTCGTGAACGACGTGACGCGCACGTATGACCCGTGCACCGGCGTGGGCAACCCGAACGGCAAGTGGACGTTCAACTACCTGATGACGGAGATGGCCAACCCGTCCTACACGGGCGTGGCCCCGGCCACCTTCGTGCGCGAGTGGCTGCGGCAGTGGGAGCAGCCGCGCACCCTCAACGGCTTCGTGAACCCGCCGCGCGCGTCCATCGCGGCGAACCTCATCGCCCCCTGGCCGAAGCTGGCCTCCGGCGAGCTGAACCTGGCGAAGTCGCCGTTCAAGCTCATCGCCATCGTGAACCGGCTGGACCTGGCGGGCAGCAACCCGGCCTATGGCTCCGGCTCGGCGGGCGAGGGCCGCTTCATCTTCGCGGCCACCACGGGCAGCGGGAGCAGCTGCTACACGGTGCCCTTCCTGGTCATCCTGGAGTACGGGGTGGACAAGAACGGCTGCGCGGACATCAAGACCTACGCGCAGCAGTGGCAGGCGCTGTCCGGGCTGACGCTGGGCAGCGCGTCGTACAACGCGGCGCTGGAGGCACTGACGGAGCAGTTCGCCCGGCGCGACCTGTCCCCGCGCAAGCCCAACCGCAGCTCCATCAACCAGGTGCGCACCAACGACGACTGGCTGGGCAACCCCTGGGAGCTGCGCGAGTTCCGCCTCTGGAACAGCGCCATCAACCCGAACTCGTTCTCCACCACGCCGCCGCCGGTGCTGGGGCTGCTCAACAGCCACACCGTGGCCCAGACGCCGGACCGCACCACGCAGGGTACGCTGTTCCCGTCCTTCGTGAACGCCAGCGCGTCGGCCATCATCGCGGGCGCCTACTCCGTCCCGTTGCAGTGGTCGGGCAGCCCCATCCGCGCGGGCCGCGCCATCGTGACCAACCCCACCGCCACCCCGCCGTTCTGGAGCAAGCCGGCGTCCGTCATCCCCAACCGTCAGGCGCGGCACGTCTTCTCCCTCAACACCTGCGACGGCTGCCACGGCGATGAGCTGGGCACGAACTTCACCCACGTGAGCTGGACCGGCGCGCTGTCGCCGTTCCTCAGCGGCGCGCTCACCGTGCCGGACCGCGCGGACGGCACGCCCGTGCGCACCTTCAACGAGGTGCTGGCGCGCCAGACGTTCCTGGACCAGGTGGCCAACCAGAGCTGCCTCACCGCGGCGTTCGTGACCGCCCCGCCGGGCGTCCACTGAGCCTCGCGCCGGTGTGATGGCGGGCGCGGCCTCCGTCCCTTCGCGGGGGCGGAGGCCGTGTCGTCCCCCGGGGCGCCGTGCGCATGGCGTCCCGCCTGCTGGGGGAACGGGCCGGGCGTGTGTCCTGGAGTCACGGCCCCTGCGGGGGCGACTTCCCCGGCCGGGGAGGCGGCACCACGTTTACCCGGCTCCGGGGAGACCCCCGGGTTGGACCCTGGGACCACAGGCTCCGGGGGCCGGGAGGCAGGCCGTGGGACGCACCGAAGAGACAACGGGCCGTCGTGCCCGGCGCGCGGGGAGACAGCTGGGCGCCGTGCTGACCGTCGCCTGGCTGGCTGGCGCCTGCGGACAGCGCTCCGAGCAGGCCGCCGAGCCCACCGCGCCCGCGGTGGTGTCGCTGGGGCCGGAGAACGTGGTGCGCGTGGAGCCGCTGAGGCTGGAGAGCGGCCCCGTCATCTCCGGGACGTTGCAGGCGCGGCGGCTGGCCAGCGTCCGCGCGGAGGTGGGGGGCAGCATCCTGGCCGTGGAGGCGGACCAGGGGCAGACGGTGAAGGAGGGGCAGTTGCTGGCGCGCGTGGAGGAGGGCACGCTGCGCGAGCAGGTGCTGGCGGCCAGCTCCACGGTGCGCGTGGCGCGCAATGCCTTGCAGGTGGCGAAGGCGGATGAGCAGCGCAATCAAATCCTCGTCAAGCAGGGCGTCATCACCCGCCGCGACTTCGAGCGCGCGCAGCTCGCGCGGACGCAGGCGGAGGGGCAGCTGGCGGACGCGCAGGCGCGGCTGAAGCTGGCGCAGGACCAGCTGGGGCGCACGAAGGTGACCGCGCCCTTCGACGGGGTGGTGAGCGAGCGGCAGGTGCACGCGGGCGACATCGTCCAGCCGGGCGCGCCGCTGTTCACGGTGGTGGACCCCGCGACGCTGCGGCTGGAGGCCTCCGTGCCCGCGGCGCAGCTGGGGCAGGTGCAGGTGGGCACGCCCGTGGACTTCCGCGTGAACGGCTACGCGGGCCGCGCCTTCAAGGGCCAGGTGGAGCGCATCAACCCGGCGGTGGACCCGGCCACGGGCCAGGTGCGCATCTACGTGAGCATCCCCAACACCGAGCAGGTGCTCCTGTCCGGCCTGTTCGCGGAGGGGCGCGTGGCGTCCCAGGCGAAGCAGGCGCTGGCGGTGCCGGTGGACGCGCTGGACACGCGCCAGGAGCCGCCCACTGTGCAGCGCATCGCCAACGGCAAGGTGGAGGAGGTGGCGGTGACGGTGGGCCTGCGGGACGACGTGGCGCAGACGGTGGAGGTGACGTCGGGGTTGAGGGCCGGGGACGTGGTGCTGCTCGGCTCCGCGCGCGACCTGACGAATGGCACGCCGGTGAAGCTCACCGCCGCGCCGGAGGGCCCGAAGCAGCAGCGGCCCGCCGCGCCGCCAGAGCCCCCGCAGGC
>JAFADT010000386.1 GCA_023424585.1 Pseudomonadota bacterium | reverse complement strand
TTCGGAGACTTTCTTCGGCCACACAAAAATGTCGGAGAATTTAAGCAATTCTTGAATTGTTTGACTGTCTCGGCTCAGTCGGGTTTCGCTCCGGGCTCCCCCGCAGCACGAAAGGCAGGACCCGATGAAGCGGCTCCCTGGTCTGTTCTCCACCGCGACGGCGCTGTTCGCCGGCGCCACGTTGAGCGTCGCTCCCTCGCTGGCGATGGCGGCCCCCTCCCAGGCGGAGGCGGCGCTGGCGCACGACGTGTCGCCGGACCTCCTCTCCGCGATGCAGCGGGACCTGGGCCTGACGGCGGACGGCGCGAAGCGGCGGCTGGCGTCGGAGGCGGCGGCGGTGCGCGTGGAGGGCACCCTGCGCGCGGAGCTGGGCGAGCGCTTTGGCGGCGCGTGGATGAGCCCGGACGGCAGCGCGCTGGTGGTGGGCGTGACGACGGACGCGGACGCGGACGCGGTGCGCCGCGCGGGGGCGGTGCCCCAGAAGGTGAAGTACACGCTGGCGGAGCTGGACGCGGTGAAGGCGCGGCTGGACCAGGGCAGCCGGATGGCGGGCCGCGCCGTGCATGCCTGGTACGTGGACGTGGTGACCAACAGCGTGGTGGTGCTGGCGCAGGACTCCGCGCTGACGGGCGGCACGGACTTCGTCGCGAAGGCGGGCGTGAAGCACGCCGCGGTGCGGACGGTGCCGTCGCGCGAGGAGTTCAAGCCGGTGTACGACCTGCGCGGCGGTGACGCGTACTACCCGGGCAACGCGCGCTGCTCCATCGGCTTCCCGGTGTCCGGCGGCTTCGTGACGGCGGGCCACTGCGGCGGGGCGGGCACGACGACCAGCGGCTTCAACGGCGTGGCGCAGGGCACGGTGGTGGCGTCCACCTTCCCGGGCAATGACTACGCCTGGGTGCGCACCAACGGCTCCTGGGGGTCGCAGCCGTGGGTGAACAACTACGCGGGCGGCAACGTGCTGGTGTACGGGTCGCAGGAGGCGGGCATCAACGCGTCCGTCTGTCGCTCGGGCTCCACCACCGGCTGGCGCTGCGGCGTCATCCAGCAGAAGAACGTCACGGTGAACTACAGCGTGGGCCCGGTGTACGGCCTCACGCTGTCCAACGCGTGCGCCGAGGGCGGTGACTCCGGCGGCTCGTGGCTGTCCGGCAACCAGGCGCAGGGCGTGACGTCCGGCGCCGGCGGCAACTGCACGACGGGCGGCACCACCGTCTTCCAGCCGCTGCTCCCCATCCTGGGCGTCTACGGCCTGCAGCTGACCACCACGGGCAGCGGCTCCGGCGGCCCCATCATCGGCCTGGCGAACAAGTGCATCGACGTGCCGAACTCCAACACGAACGACGGCACCCGCCTGCAGCTGTGGGACTGCAACGGCACCAACGCGCAGAAGTGGACCTTCATGTCGGACGGCACCGTGCGCGCCTTCGGCAAGTGCATGGACGTGGCCTGGGGCTCCAGCGCCAACGGCACGGCCATCCAGCTGGTGAGCTGCAACGGCAACCCGGCCCAGCAGTTCATCCTCTCCGGCGCCGGCGACCTGGTGAACCCCCAGGCCAACAAGTGCGTGGACGTGACGAGCGGCAACTCCGCCAGCGGCACCCCGCTCCAGCTCTGGGAGTGCAACGGCACCGCCGCGCAGAAGTGGCGCCGCTAGTCGTCCCCCGCATCGCCTGAAGCGAAGCAGCGCGGGCCCCCGGCGACTCGGGGACCCGCGCTTTGTCACTTCCAGCGGACGGGACTTCCCTAGTGCGCGCCCTCCACCTTCACGGTGGGGTCCGCCTTCTGGAGCATGGCCACCAGGATGAGGGCGCAGACGAACAGCACCGCGAGGATGAGGAAGTTCGCGTTGAAGGCCCGCACCAGCGCCTGGGCGCTGATGCGCTGGCTCAAGAGGCCGTAGGCGGCGCCCGTGGGGTTGAGCACGCCCTTGGCGGCCATGGCCCCCGTCATCGAGGCGAGCTGCTCCTGCGCCACCTGCCCGTAGACGTCCACGTGCGAGGTGATGGCGGTGACGTTGGCCTGGGTGGAGCGGCTGAGCGCGCTGCTCATCCACGCCGTGCCAATGGAGCCCCCCAGCTCGCGGGTGAGGTTGAAGAGGCCCGCCGCGTTGCCGCGCTGCTCCGGGCGCAGGTTGCTGAGCGCCATCACCGACAGCGGCACGAAGACGAAGCCCAGCGAGCAGGCGCGGATGAACACCGGCGCGATGAGGGTGATTTCATCCACGCGCGTGGTCAGGTGGCCGTTGGTCCACAAGGACAGGCTCATGCCCACGATACCGAAGCCAATCAGGAGCCGCCCGTCCACCTTGCTCCCGAACTTGCCGATGAGCGGCATCAGGAGGATCTGGATGGCGCTGCCCTTGAGGAAGATGAGCCCGATGTCCAACGCCTCGTAGCGCATCACGGAGCCGCAGAAGAGGCTGAAGAGGAACGAGCCGGAGAACAGCGCCGTGCCCACCAGGAAGTTCACCCCCGTGGCCGCGGCATACGAGCGGTTGCCGAACACGCGCAGGTCCACCACGGGGCTGGGGGTCTCCAGCTCGTGGACGACGAAGGTGACGAGCGCGATGCCCGCGATGACCGCCAGGAGCGTGATGAGGCGGCTGTCGAACCAGTCCTCGCGGTTGCCCTCCTCCAGCACGTACTGGAGGCAGGCCATGCCCACGGCGAGCAGCGCGATGCCGTTGCGGTCCACCTTCTCCGAGGACGGCTCGAAGTGGGGCTGCTCGATGTAGCGCCACGCCATGTACGCGGCGAAGAGGCCCACCGGCACGTTGATGAGGAAGATCCAGTGCCAGCTGGCCGCCTCGATGAGGAGGCCGCCCACGGTGGGCCCCAGCAGCGGGCCCGTCACGGCGCCCAGGCCGAAGAGGGCGCCCGCCATGCCGTGCTCCTCGCGCGGGTAGCGGGCGAAGAGGATGGCCTGGGAGGTGGGGATGATGGCGCCGCCGCCCATGCCCTGGAGGATGCGGAAGGCCACCAGCGAGGGCAGGTTCCACGACAGGCCGCACAGCACGCTGGCCAGCGTGAAGAGGAGGACGGAGAAGGTGAAGTACTTCCGATAGCCGAAGCGGCGCTGGAGCCAGCCCGTCATCGGGATGACCACCACGTTGGCCATCATGTAGCCGGTGGACACCCAGGCGATCTGATCCAACGGCGTGCCGAAGCTCGCGCGGATGTCGCTCAGGGCCACGTTGACGATGGAGATGTCCAGCACGGACATCAGCGCCGCGGCCATGGCCGCGATGGTGATGCCCGCCTTGGAGCCGGTGATGACGTCGCGGCGTGCGTCCACGGTGGGTTACTCCTTCCGGGTGTCCACGGCCGCGGTCTGCTGCGGCCGCGGCGCGGGCTCCGCCCCGGTGTCCACGGTGACGTAGGCGCTCATGCCGGGCTTGATGGGCAGCTCCTTCAGGTCCCCGTCGAAGCGGATGAGCACGGGGATGCGCTGCACGACCTTCACGAAGTTGCCGGACGCGTTGTCCGGCGGCAGCAGGGCGAAGCGCGCGCCGCTGGCGCCCGCGAGGCTGTCCACGTGGCCCTTGAACGAGTGGCTGCCGAAGGCGTCCACCTCCACGTCCACCGGCTGGCCCGGCCGCATCTCGCCGACCTGGTCCTCCTTGAAGTTGGCGACGACCCAGATGTCGTTCTGCGGGACGATGGCCATCAGCGGGCGCTCCGGGCCCACCATCTGCCCCACCTCCACGGTGCGGCGGCTGACCACGCCGTCCACCGGGGCGCGCACCTGCGCGTAGGACACGGCGAGCTCCGCGAGCGTCAGCGCGCCGTGCGTCTGCTTGAGGCGGGCCTCGGCGAGCTTCAGCGCGGCCTGCGCGGCCTGCACCTGCACGGGGGCCGTCTCCGCGGCGGACAGCTTGCCCTGCGCGGCCTCCAGGCCGCCGGAGGAGCTCTGGATGCCGGCCTCGGTGGAGGTGAGGCGCGCGCGGGACTGGTCCAGCAGGGCCTTGGCCTGATCATAGGAGGCCTGGCGCGCGTCCAGGTCCGCCTGGGCCACGGCGCCCTGCTCGCGCAGCTGCTTGATGCGGCCCAGGTCCGTCTCCGCCAGCTTGAAGCGCGCCCCCGCCGCGGTCACGTCCGCGCGGGCCTGGTCCAGCGCGGCCTTGGAGGAGCTGATGCCGCTGGAGGCCTGGGTGACGCCCGCGCGGGCCTGGCGCAGGTTGGCGCCCGCGTTGGCCTCCGTGAGGGTGAGCTGCGCCTGCGCGTTGGACAGCTGGGCCTCCGCACTCATCACGTCCGCGCGGGCCACCTCCAGGCGCGCGTCCAGGTCCGCGTGGTCCAGCTCCACCACCACGTCCCCGGCCTTCACCACCTGGTTGTCCCGCACCAGCACGCGGGCCACCTGCCCGGCCACGCGCGGCGACACGTTGGCGATGCGGCCCTCGACCTGGGCGTCGTCGGTGGACTCGTGGCCGTGGGTGAGCAGGTAGCGCGCGCCCGCGCCCAGCACCGCCACGCCCACGAGGATGGGCAGCACCTGCTTCGCGCGGGAGCGCTTCGCGGGCTTCGTGGTGGAGGGGGCGTCGGTGGAGGGAGCGGCGGCTTCCAGGGGAGAGGCGGTCCGGGTCGTCATGGTTGTTGCTCGGTGCGGCGTTGAAGAAGGGGTGTGGGAAGGTTTCAGGGGTCCCGCAGGGCGGGGATGCCGGAGGACACCTTGGCCAGCAGGGCGCGAAGGGTGTCCCGCTCATCGAGGCTCAAGGGGGCCATGAGCGCGGCGATGCGGCGGTAGTGGTCGGGCATCATGCCCTGGATGAGCTCGCGGCCCTTCGGGGTGAGGTGCACGGAGTACATGCGCCGGTCCTCGGGGTGGTCCGCGCGGGAGATGAGGCCGTCCTTCTCCAGCGTGTCCAGGAGCCCCGTCACGGTGGCGCGGCTACAGCTCGACAGCTCCGCGAGGTCCGCGGGACGCAGCGTCTCCCCCGCGTCCTCCGCGGAGAAGAGCTGCACGAGCACGACGAAGCGGCCGTGTGACAGCCCATGCCGCGCGAAGTGTGCTTCGTAGGCCTCCGTCAGCTCATTGGACAGCCGCAGCATCGTCAAACACGTCTCGATGGCGCTGGGGTCGAGCGAGGGAAACCGCTTCGCCAGCTGCTTCAGCCGCTCGTACCGGGGCACGAGCTTCATCGGCGTGGCGTTTTTGGGGCGCAGGGGAACCAAGACGGGGCGTCTAGTAAGGCCCCTAACGATTTTGCGCAAGAATGATTTCGTCGCCTGACTAAATCCTTGATTTCCCGAGCGGGAGGTGGACCGCTGGCTCCTCGGCTCCCTGGACTTCCGCGTCGTTGGGGAGGGCCTCCAGGAGGAGGACGGCGCGCAGCTCCGGGTGGCGCTTCAGCACCGAGCGCACGGCGCGCGGGTCGAAGGACTGCACGTCCACCCTCCCGGCGAGCCCTGCCGCCTGGACGTCCCGGGCCACCGCGTCGCCATGCGCCGGGGCGATGTCTGTCTTCACGGACGCCTGTTTGAGTTCCACATTGAAGCGGACACGGCGGGCATTCCGGGCGCGGAGCGGGTCGCGGGCGGCATGGGCGGCGTCCGCCTGGTCCGCGGCGAAGGCGAACACCTGCCGCAGGGTGGGGACGGTGTAGGGGTCCGGCAGCCCGGCGCGGGCGGCGAAGGCGACGGCTTCGGGCGAGCGGGCGCGGTCGTTCGTCTGTTCCGGGCGGTCCGCGAGGAGCCGGTCGCAGATGAAGCCGGCCTGGAGCTTCGCGACGGTGAGCGTCGCGATGGGGACGGGGGCGGGCAGCGGGCTTCCGTCCGCGTGGCGGCACTTCGCCGGGGACAGGGCCGGGTCGTGGGAGAGCACGGGGACGCCGTCGGCGGTGAGGACGGTGTCCAGCTCCAGCGTGGTCATCCGGTGTTCGAGCGCGGCCTCGAAGGCGGGCAGCGTGTTCTCCGGCCGCAGGCCGCGCGCGCCCCGGTGGCCCTGCGCCTCGAAGCGCTCCGGGTCGATGAGGCCGTCCGCGTCCAGCAGGTCGCCGGGGGTGCCGTCGCCGTTGGCGTCGAAGTCGCGCACCGCCCGCGCGAGGAGGTCCGGCCGGTCGCTGATGATGCCGTCCACGCCGCGCTGGAGCAGGGCCTGCATCGTGGGCAGGTCGTTCACGGTCCAGGCGATGACCGGGTGGCCGGCGGCGCGGAGGCGCTCCAGGTCGATGCCGCCTCCGGGCTGGAGCAGCGCCACCTCCGGCGAGCACACGGGAGCGTGCGTCCGTGCGTGCGCCCGCAGGGCGTCCATGAGGCGCACCGTGGGGTCGTCCGGTGGCGTGGCGCGGCGGGCCCGCGTGCACCCGCAGGTGAGCACCGCCAGGAGCGTCGCGAGGAGGCGGCGGGGGGACGATGCCGTGCGCATGGGCTGCCTTCGCTCCGGGGGTCGGTTAGGAAGTGGAGGCGATGGACGTGAAGGATGCCACCGTGCAGGCAGCGCTGCGTGAGGCGTGTGACGACGCGGGACTGCCGCAGTCCCTGCGGGCCTGCGTGTATCCGCTGCTGCGGGACCCGGAAGGAGACTGGCCTCCCTGCTGTGGCGGAGGCTGCATGCCGTGTTCGTCCACGCTGGCGGACGTGGCGCTGCGCACGCTGGAGCTGCTGGGCACGCCGCGGCGCTCCCCCCTGCCTCCGGGGTGAGCGGCGGCTCACCCCGCGCCGCGCTCGTCGCCTTCCCTTCCCGCCATGAGCGCGTCCCGGATGATGCGCGCCACCTCCACCACCTGGGGCTCCTCCATGACGGTGAAGTGGTTGCCCGGCACGTCGTGGGCCTGGAACGAGGCGGTCGTCAGCGCCCGCCACCAGCCCTCCGCGTGCGAGTCCAGCACCGCGTCGCGCGCCGTGGCCCGGAGGTACACGAGCGGCACCGCGTGACGCCCCGGCGCATACGCGGCGATGGCCTGGTTGGTCGCGAGCATCACGTCGCGCAGCCGCGTGTCGACCTCCATCGCCGTCCGCAGCCCCTCCGCCGCGCGGGGGGAGATCTGCTGGAACGCGTCGATGAGCTGGAGCACGTCCCCCATGTCGCGGATGCCCAGCCTGCGCGAGTCGTCCACCGTCACCGTGTCGATCTGGAAGACGCCCGCCACGGCGTGGCCCCGCTCCAGCAGGTGGACCGCCATCTCGTAGGCGATGACGCCGCCCGAGGAGTGGCCGCCCAGCCAGAAGGGCCCCTGGGGCTGGAAGGCCAGCAGTTCCTCCACGTAGGCGCGCGCCATCGTCGGCACGTCGCGGTAGGGCACCTCGCCGGGCTCCAGCCCCAACGCGCGGAACGCATGGACCGGGATGTCCGCGCCCAGCTGCTTCGCCAGCGGCAGGTACGTGTAGACGGTGCCCCCGATGGGCTGCACCAGGTAGAGGCGAGCCCGTCCGCGCTGTCCCTCCTGGAGCTCCATCCGGAGCGGAGCCTCCTGGAGGAGCGGCCTCCCCGTCCGCTCCAGCTCGTCCTGGACCGCGCGCACCCACTCGCCCAGCGTCGGGTGCTCCAGCACCGCGTGCAGCGAGAGGGTGACGGCCAGCCTCGACTTGAGCTCGCGGTTGAGCTGCACGACCAGGAGCGACGTGCCTCCCAGCTCGAAGAAGTCGCTGTCCGGCGTCAGCGTGTCCACGCCGAGCAGCTCCTTCCAGAGCGCCTCCATAGAGGCTCGCACCTCTTCCTGGTGGAGCGGCCGGGGCGCAGGCGTGGCCTCGGGCTTCGGGGGCCGCGGCGCCTGCTCCGCCAGCGTGTGGCGCTTGCGCTCGAAGGGATACGTCGGCAGCACGACGCGCCTGCGGGGTCCAGTCCCTCGCACCGCGCTCCAGTCCACGGGGAGGCCCGCGGACCAGAGCTGCCCCACGGCGTGGAGCAGGGCCCGCTCATCGCCCTCCGGCGGGTGACGCCGTCCCTCGGGCACGCCGAGCGTGGGCAGCACGAGCCGCTCCCGGCCCGCCCGGGGGTTCAGCAGCGCCAGCGCGGTGAGCGTCCGTCCCGGCCCCACCTCCACGAAGATCCGCTCGCGGTCCTCCAACTGCTGCTCCAACCCCGAGGAGAACCGGACCGTCTGCCGCAGGTGGCGGGCCCAGTACGAAGGGTCGCGCGCATCGTCCGCCGTCAGCCACGTGCCCGTGACGTTGGAGCTCAGGGGGATCGCCGGGGTCTTCGGGCGCATCGACCTGGCCAGCTCCGTGAGCGGTTGCATCGCGGGCTCCACGAGCGCGGAGTGGAACCCGCTCGCGCTCGGCAGCCGCTTCGTCCTCACGCCCCGCGCTCGCAGCCGCGCCGCGAAGTCCTCCAACGCCTCCAGCGTCCCGGACACCACGCACTGGTCGGGCCCGTTGATCGCGGCCAGCGAGAGCGCGGCGGGCAGCTCCTGGGTGAGCACGCGCTCCGACAGGGGCACGGCCAGCATTCCGGACGGGGGCAGGGCGTCGCAGAGGCGGCCACGCAGCGCGACCAGCGCCACCGCCTGCTCCAGGGACAGGACGCCGGAGAGGCAGGCCGCGGCGTATTCGCCCAGGCTGTGGCCCAGGAGGCTCGTCGGGTGGACGCCCCATGCGCCCAGGAGCCGCGACAGCGCGTACTCCGTCGTGAAGATGGCGGCCATGCCCAGCGAGGGCGCCCGCAGCGCGTCCTCCTCCCGTGCCCCACGTGCGTCGGTGAGCAGCGCGGCGCGCAGCTCGCGCTCCACCTCCGGGCCGAAGAGTCCGGCGCAGGCATCGAAGGCTTCGCGATACGCCGGCGCGCGCCGGTACCACGCGGCGCCCATGCCCGCCTCCTGCGTGCCCGTCCCCGGAAGCAGGAAGCACACTTCGGGAGGAGGAGCTGTCACGGCCTGCGCGGAGTGGCTCCGCCGCAGCTTCGCGATGGCCTCCACCGGCGTCTCGCAAGCGATGGCGCGCCGGTGGCCGAACGCCGTCCGTCCCTCCTGAAGCGTGTACGCGACATCCGCCAGGGACTGCCCGGGGTGCCGCTCCAGATGATCCGCGAGCCGCCGCGAGGCCGCGGCCAGGGCCGCCTCGCTGCGCGCCGAGAGCACCAGCGCCTCCACCGCCGGGCTCGCGGCGACAGCGGGCGCGGGCTGCGCCTCCTCCAGGATGACGTGCGCGTTCGTCCCGCCAATGCCAAAC
The DNA here is from genome assembly GCA_023424585.1 of Pseudomonadota bacterium. Classification (GTDB taxonomy): domain Bacteria; phylum Myxococcota; class Myxococcia; order Myxococcales; family Myxococcaceae; genus Corallococcus. The sequence goes on along the minus strand of JAFADT010000386.1, from coordinate 9,666 downwards.
GCGCTGACCCCCGCGACGCGAGGGAAGCCTTCGGGCACGGACCAGGGCCGTCCCTCCCGGCTCACGACGAAGGGCGAGCGCTCCAGGCCCGCCTCCGGGTGGGGCTGCTCGAAGTGGACGGTGCCAGGGAGGAAGCGGTGCTCCAGCGCCAGCGTCGTCTTGATCAGCCCCGCCACCCCGGCCGCCGAGTCCAGGTGCCCCACGTTGCTCTTGAGCGCCCCCAGGACCACGGCGGGCTCGGAGGCCTCACGCGGTCCAAAGGCGAGCCGCAGCGCCTGGACCTCCAGCGGATCCCCCAGCGGCGTCGCGGTGCCGTGCGCCTCAACGTAGGTGATGTCGTTCGGCGCCACGCCCGCGTCGGCGTGGGCGCGCACGATGACGTCGCGCTGCCCCTCCACGCCCGGCGCGGTGAAGCCCACCTTGGCGTTTCCATCGTTGTTGATGGCCGAGCCCCGGATGACGGCGTGGATGGAGTCTCCATCCCGCAGCGCGTCCTCCAGGCGCTTGAGCACCACGATGCCCACGCCGCTGGAGGGCACCGTCCCCTGCCCCTTCGCGTCGAAGGGACGGCAGTGCCCGTCCGGGGACGTGATGCCGCCGGCCTCGTGGAGATAGCCGGACGGGCCGGCCGCGAAGAGGGAGACGCCCCCCGCCAGGGCCACGTCGGACTCGCCGGCCCGCAGGCTCTGACAGGCCAGGTGCACGGCCACCAGCGACGTGGAGCAGGCCGTCTGCACCGTGAGCGCGGGCCCGCGCAGGCCCAGGTGATACGCCGTCGCCGTGGCGAGGAACTGCCACGGGTTGCCCAGGATGGACCGGTACGCATCCGAGGCCACGGACAGGGACCGGAAGCGCGGCAGCACCTGGTCCAACCAGTAGCGCGGCACTCCCGAGCCCGCGAACAGCCCCGCCTTGCCGGGCAGCCGCTTCGGGTCGTAGCCCGCCGCTTCGAGCGCCTCCCAGGCGCACTCCAGGAACACGCGCAGCTGCGGATCCATCAGCCGCGCGTCCAGCGGGCTGTAGCCGAAGAAGGGGGCGTCGAAGGACTCGACGTCCTCCAGCAGCCCCGAGGCACGGACATACGACGGATCCTCCAGGAGCTGGGGGTCCTCGCCCGCGTCGAGCAACGCCTCCTGGCTGAACCGCGACAGGCCCTCACGGCCCTCCACCAGCAGCGTCCACAAGGCCTCGACGCTGGGAGCCCCCGGGAACCGCCCGGCCGTGCCGATGATGGCGATGGGCTCCGAGGAGCGCACGGGACGGGGCGCGGGCTCCGAGGAGCGCGCGGGCTGGGGCGCGGGCTGCGGCGTCACGGCTGGCGCGCGGGTGTCCGCGTCCAGGTGCCGCGCCAGGGACTCGAGCGTCGGGAACTGGAACAGCGTGGCCATGCTCACGTGGATGCCCAGCTCCGAGTCCAGCGCGGACTGGACCCGCGTGAGCAGCAGCGAGTTCCCCCCCGCGTCGAAGAAGCCCTCCTGCCTGCCGATGCGCTCCACGCCGAGGATCCGGCACCAGATGCGCTCCAGCGCCTGCTCGCGCTCCGTGGAGGCAGGAGCCTCCGGAGGCCTGCTGGAAGGCATCGGCAGCGCGTCGCGGTCGAGCTTCCCCGTGGGCCCCATGGGGAACGCGTCCACCAGCACCAGCTCCCGGGGCACCATGTACGGCGGGAGCGTCTCGCCCAGCGCTTCCTTGAACGCGGGCGTCAGGAGCCGCGCCGCCCCGGCGGCGTCCCGCGGAATCACGTAGCCCACGAGGTGCCGCTCTCCCGCGAGCAGCCGGGGCTCCACCACGGCGTCCCGGACGTCGGGGTGCTTGCGCAGCGCGGCCTCGATTTCGCCCAGCTCGATGCGGAAGCCCCGCAGCTTGAGCTGGCGATCCGAGCGTCCGTGGAAGTCGATGGCGCCGTCCGGCCGGTGGCTGGCGATGTCGCCGCTCTGGTAGAGGCGCGCTCCCGGCTCGGCGCTGAAGGGATGCGGGATGAACCGCTCCGCGTCGAGCTCCGGGCGGTTCAGGTAGCCGTGCGCCAGCCCCTTGCCCCCGATGTAGAGCGCGCCGCGCACGCCCACGGGGACGGGCGTCAGCGCCTCGTCCAGCAGGTAGACCTCGTAGCCTGCGAACGGAGTGCCGATGGGGTACGGGCCCTGGCCGGCCACGCACTCCGCGGCGGTCGTGAAGACCGTGGCCTCGGTGGGTCCATAGACCTGGATGAACCGGCGCCCCGGAGCCCACGCGTCCACGAGCCGCGCGGGGAGGTCCTCGCCGCCAATCGCGAGCAGCCTCAGGTCCGGCAGCGCCCGCCACGCCATGGAGCCCAGCGCCGACGGCGTGAACATCGCGGTGTGGATGCGCTGGGACTCCAGGAAGTCCGCCAGCTCCTCACCGGCGGCCACGTCCGCCTGCGCCAGCAGATACAGCGTGGCGCCGGAGGAGAGCGTCGGGAAGATCTCCGCGACGGAGAAGTCGAAGCCGAACCGCGCGCACTGCGCCACGCGCTGGCCCGGCGCGAAGCCGAACCGCGAGACCACGCGCTGGGACAGGTGCACCGCGCTCCGGTGCCCGATGCACACGCCCTTGGGCTGCCCCGTCGAGCCGGACGTGTAGATGACATAGGCGAGGTCATCCCCGGTGACGTGGACCCGGGGATTCTCCTCCGAGCCGCCGCGCACCTGCTCCAGCGCGACCACCGGGGCGTCCACGCCGCTCATGAGCCCGAGCGTCGCGTCCTGCGCGAGGATGAGCCGGAGCTTCGCGTCCCGCGCCATGAACTCCAGCCGCGCCCGGGGGTAGGCCGGATCCAGCGGCACGTAGGCCGCGCCCGCCTTCAGCGTCCCCAGCAGGGCGATGAGCAGCTCGAAGGAGCGCTCGACGCACACGCCCACGAAGTCTCCCGGCCCGATGCCCTGGGCCATGAGGTGATGGGCCAGGCGGTTCGCGTCCGCGTTCAGCGCGCGGTAGCTCAGGGCGCGTCCCTGGAAGACGAGGGCCGGCGCGTCCGGCGAGCGCGCCACCTGCGCTTCGAACGGCTGGTGCAGACAGTCCGCGGGCGGCGCGTCCTCCACGGGCCCCTGGGCCCATGCGAGCAGCTGCGCGTGCTCCCCCTCCGAAAGCAGCGGGAGCGTCGCGACCCGCCGCTCCGGGTCCCGCGCGGCCTCGCGCAGCAGCGTCACGAGGTGCTGGCCCAGCTGGTGGATCATCCAGGGTTCGAAGACATCCAGCGCGTACTCCCACCGCACGGACATGTCGCCATCAGGCCGCTCGTCCAGCTCGATGGAGAGGTCGAGCTTCGACGTCCCCGTGTCGACTTCGTGAGGCTCCACCCGCCAGCCCGACCCCGGCACCTCGATGCGCGGCTCCAGCGTGCAGGTCACCTGGAACAGCGGGTTGGCGCCAGGGATGCGCGCGGGGCTCACCGCCTCGACGATGCGCAGGAGCGGCGCCTCCTGGTGTTCGAGCGCCTCCAGGCAGACCTGGCGCACCCGCGCCACGAGGCCCCGGACGGTCAGCCCTTCGGTGAAGCGCAGCCGCAGCGGCAGCATGTTCACGAAGTGCCCGGCGATGGTCCGAGACTCCCCGCTGCTACGGCCGGAGAAGGCGCTCCCGACGACGAGGTCCTCCGCCCCCGAGTAGCGGTGCAGCAGCGCGACGAACGCCGCCAGCACCGTCATGAAGAGCGTGGCGTCCTCACCGCGCCCCAGCGCCTTCACCGACTCCACGAGGTCGGCGGGGATTCGCACGACGTGCTTGGCCCCTCGGACGGTCGGGACCGGTGGGCGGGAGTGCTGCGTGGGCAGCTCCAGGTGGGGCGCCCCCGCGAGCGTCTGCTTCCACCAGTCGAGGTGCGGTGCGATGGTCTGCCGGTAGGCAGGCCCCTGCTGCCAGACGGCGGCGTCGCCGTACTGGAGCGGCACCGGCGGCAGGGCGGGCTCCTCCGCCAGAGAGAACCGGTGCAGCTCCTGGAGGAACGTCGCCATCGTGAAGGCGTCCACGATGAGGTGGTGCATCACGAGCGCGAGGCGGCTCTCCGCCGCGCTCAAGCGCATCCACGTCGCCCGCAGCAGCGGCCCGTGCTCCAGGTCGAAGGGCTCACGTGCGTCCTGGGTCGCCAGCTGCAACGCCTTCGCGTTCCGCAGGACCTCGGGGACGGCGCGCAGGTCCACGCGTCGAAGCTGGAACGGCATGTCCGGATGCACGCGTTGGAAGGGGCCCTCGGGCGTGGCGCCGAAGGTCGTCCGCAGCGCTTCATGCCGGGCGATGAGCGAACGGAACGCCCGCTCCAGCGCATCGGGCCGGACGTCACCGGGCAGGTACAGCGTGAAGGGCTCGTTGTAGACGGCGCTCCGGGGCACCGTCTGCTCATGGAGCCACAGCTGTCGCTGGGGGTCGGACAGGGGCAGGGGCTGGGTCCGGTCCACCGGGACGATGGGTGGCAGGACGAGGCTCCGGCGCGCGCCCCGCGCCGCTTCCACCCACCGCGCCAGCTCCGCGATGTTCGGGCTGTCGAAGAGCGTCCGCACGGGCAGGCGGACCGACAGCGCCTGCTCCAGCCGCTCAATGAAGCGGATGGCGAGCAGCGAGTCCCCGCCCGACTCCATGAAGCGATCCTGCGTCCCGGCGTGCCGCGTCCCCAGGACCTCCGACCAGACGCGCGCGATCTCCTCCTCCAAGGGCGTGCGCGGCGTCTCCCCCGCGTCCGAGCCGAAGCGCGGCGCCGGGAGCTGCTGGAGGTCCACCTTGCCACTGGCGTTGAGCGGCATCCGGTCCAGCACCCTGACCGCATGGGGGCGCATGAAGTCCGGCAGCTTCGAGCCCAGATACGCGCGCAGCGCCGACTCCTCCAGCGCCGCCGCTCCTCGCCGGGAGACATACGCGACGAGCCGCTTGTCGCCCGGAGCCACCTCCTGCACGCGGACCACGGCGTCAGCGACCTGCGGGTGGGTGCGCAGGACGCTCTCGATCTCCGCCAGCTCGACCCGCGCGCCGCGAATCTTCACCTGGTGGTCCACCCGCCCCAGGAACTCCAGGTCGCCGTCCGCGAGCCGCCGCACCCGGTCTCCCGTCCGGTACATCCGCGCGCCCGGCACGTCACTGAACGGATCCGGGAGGAACCGCTCGCCCGTGAGGAGCGGCCGGTTCAGGTAGCCCCGCGCGAGCCCCTCTCCGCCCAGGTACAGCTCCCCCACTTCGCCCACGGGCAGCGCCCTGCCCGCCTCATCCAGGACATGCAGCTGGAGGTTCGCCAGCGGTCCGCCGATGGGGATGGACGCGCCCGGGGCCGGAGGCTCACGGAGCTCATACGCCGTCGCGGAGGTGGTGCACTCGGTGGGGCCATAGCTGTTGAGCAGCCGCTGGGGCTTCCCGTGCGCCATGACCCGCGCCACCCACTTGGGGTCCAGCACGTCACCGCCCACCATCAGGACGCGGAGCCCGCCGAACGCGTCCGGAATGGCCGAGGCGAGCTGGTGGAACAGCGACGTGCTCAGCACCGCGACGGAGACGGCCTCCCGCCGGAGCTTCTCCGCGAGGAGCGGAGGCGACAGCAGCGTCTCCCGTGAGACCAGACACAGCGCCGCGCCATTCAGGAGCGCGCCCCAGACCTCCAGCGTCGACGCGTCGAAGGCATACGACGCGGCCTGGAGGACGCGGTCCTCGCGCCGGAAGCCCATGAAGCCCGCGTCCAGCACCAGCCGCGCCACGCCCCGGTGCGGGATGCACACGCCCTTGGGCCTCCCCGTGGAGCCCGACGTGTAGAGCACATACGCCAGCGAGTCCGGCCCCGCCCCGCCCCTCACGTTCACGGCATCGAGCGCCGCTGGAGGCTCCTCCCGCGCGGGCGGCTCGACGACGTGCCCCCGGAAGCGCAGCCCCTGGACCGCCTCGCGCCGGCCGACGAGGACCCGCATCCCGGAGTCCTCCATCATCGCGGCGAGCCGCTCCGGGGGCTGGCCCGGGTCCAGGGGGAGATAGGCGCCTCCTGCCTTCAGGATGCCCAGCAGTCCCACCACCGTCTCCGGTGTGCGGTCGGCGAGGATGCCCACGGGCTCGTCGAGGCCCACGCCGCAGGCCTGGAGCCTCCGTGCCAGCCGGTTCGCGCGGCGGTTGAGCGTGTCATAGCGGAGCACGCCGCCTTCGAAGTGCACCGCCACGGCCTCGGGCGTGTCGCGTGCGTGTGCTTCGAACAGCGTGGCGATGTCCTGCCGCGGGTGCGCCGAGATGGAATTCATGATGAGTCATTGCCCCCCATTTTCACAACGCGCTGCCCCAGGAACCTTCGCCAATCCCCTGGCGTGCCGTACGCTAGTGCACACCCATGAACCCCATCGTCCATGCGGAGCTGTCCTGGCTCCTGGCGCAGGGCCTGCGCGAACGGCGAGACCGCGTCCTGGTCACCTGCGCGGGGCTCGCGCCGGATCTGGATGGTCTGTCATTGCTGGCGGGTGAAGCGTTCTATGCGCGCTATCACCACGTCATCTTCCACGGATACGTGGGAGCGCTCGTCACGCTGGCGGTCTGCGCGGCGCTGGGGCGGCAGCGGGTGGCCGTGGCGCTGCTGTCGGGGGTTGCGTTCCACGGTCATCTGCTGTGCGACCTCGCCGGCAGTGGACCGGGCTGGCCCATCCATTACCTCTGGCCCCAGAGCCTGGCCGCGTGGTCGTGGTCCGGCCAGTGGAACCTGGCCTCCTGGCAGAACACGCTCATCGGGCTGGCCGCGACGCTGGCGTGCCTGGCGTGCGCCCTGCCCTTCCGGCGGACCGCGCTGGAGCTGCTGTCACCGCGCTGGGACGCGGAGGTGGTCCGGACCGTGCGGCGGCGCTTCTCCAGACAGGGGGACGCTCCCGCCGCCTGAAGCGGCGAGGCTACTGCGGGGCGGCGGGCTCCAGCGTGACCTCGAAGAGGTCGGGCCAGAGCTTACCGGTGAGGAACAGGCGGCCGGTGCCGGGCTCCAGCGCGATGCCGTTGAGCACCGCTTCATAGCTGTGCACCCGGCCGCGCACCGCCTGCGCCAGGGCCGACGCGTCGATGACCGCCAGCACGCGGCCCGTGGCGTAGTCGATCTTCAGGAGGGTGTCGGAGTGCCAGACGTTCGCGTAGACGCCGTCCTCCGCGCACTCCAGTTCGTTGAGCAACTGCTGCGGCGTGCCCTGCAGCGTCACCTGCACCTGGGACCTCACGTGGAAGTCCTTCGGGTCGTGGAAGCGCAGCGTGGACGTGCCGTCGCTGCGCACCAGCTGGCCCTGCCAGTAGCACAGGCCCCAGCCCTCGCCCGAGTACTCCACCTGCTGCTCCCGCGCGGGCGGCGCGCCGCTCCACACGAAGAGCGTCTCGTCCTGCCAGGTGAGCTGGTACAGCCGCTCGCCGTCGCTCGCGAGCCCCTCCGGGAACACGTCCGGCAGCGCCTGCTTCCACAGCGGTGCCGCCTGCTCCAGCGAGATGCGGCGCAGGTCGCCCTGCTCACCGGTGCTCTCGTAGAGCTGGCCCTGGTGGAACTGGAGCCCCTGCGTGAAGGCCGTGGGGTCGTGCGGATACGTGTGGACGATGCGCGCCACCAGCCTCCTGGGCGTGGCCTCGGCGGCGCCCGCGTCCGGCGTCTGGCGCTGCGTCGGCGCGCACGCCAGGCACCACAGGGACAAGGGCAGGGACCAGGGGAGGCGGCGCATGGGCTTCCTTGAGGACAGGCGGCTTCGCGAGCGAAGGGGCCGCTCCACCTTAGCGCGACGTCCCCGGGGCGGCGTCACTCGCGCGTCGCCGCGAGGGCCACCTCCACCGCGCCTCGCAGCTCGTCCATGTCGAACGGCTTGTTGAGCACGCAGGCCGCCCCCAGGCGCAGGGCCTCGCGGTGCAGCTGCACGTCGCCAAAGGCGGTGATGAGGATGACCGGCGTGGTCCACTGCTCGCGCCGCAGCCGGGCGAGCACCTCCAGGCCCGTGAAGCCCGGCATGCGCACGTCGGTGATGATGAGGTCGGGGGCGCGCGCCTCCTCGGCCGTGAGCCCTTCCACGAGGACGCGCACGAGGTCCGGCCCGTCCGCCGCCTCCACCACCTCATAGCCCCGCCGCACCAGCATCTTGCGGATGAGCGTGCGCATCTCCGTCTGATCATCCGCGACGAGGATGCGCGGGGCCCTGGCGGGCTCCGCGTGAGGGTCTTCCCAGGCCGCGGCGCGCGCGACCCCTTCTGGCTGCTCGTGGACCATGGGCGTGAACTCCTGGAAGGGGTGAAGGTGCTCGCGGCGGCGACACTCGCGCAGGGCACCTCCCACGCCCTGAGCATCCGCCGTGCCATGGGTGGAGGGAGCCACGGCGGTGGGGCGCGGGGCGGCGTGCCCCCGGGCGAAATGCCCCGGTTGGGGCACTTTGCCCCGCGCCCCGGGGCCTTCCGGGGCCCGGCTCCCCTCTGAGAGGGGTCCGGCAGGGGTTGGCCCACGGACTGCAATGAAGTCCGGGCGTCGGACCGGATGCGGGGCTTCCTCCAAGAGCTCCCTTCAGGCAGCTGGGCCACTGGTGGCTCCCGGTGTCACTGGTGGAACGGGACCGCTGCCTCCTTCCCAGGGTGCCCACCGCATCCGGTTCGACTCTTTCCATCCTTTCCGCCCGGAAGGCCCGCTTCCGGCCGCCACCCAAGGAGAACGCACGATGGTTCGCACGCTTCCGTCTCGCCGCCACCTTGCCCGCGCGCTCACGCTGATGCCCCTGGTCGCCCTGGGGGCCTGCAAGCCGGCGGTGGACGTGGCTCCCCCTGCCCGCCCCACGCTGTCCTTGAAGACGGCCACCACGCCCTCGGGCGCGAAGGTGGAGCCGGCGGTCTATGCGCCCACGCCCGGGTCGCCCGGCGCGCTCATGTCGCTGGCGCCGCTCGTGGACACGGTGAAGGGCGCGGTGGTGAACGTGGAGGTGCAGGCCCGCGCCCGGCCCGCGATGGGCGGGATGCTCCAGGGCCTGCCGCCGGGGATCGCCGAGCGCTTCGGCATGCAGGGCAACCCCTTCGGCGAGGGCGGCGCGCCCGCGAAGCAGGGGCTGGGGTCGGGCTTCGTCATCGACCCGTCCGGGCTGGTGCTCACGAACAACCACGTGGTGGAGGGCGCGGACACCGTCCGGGTGAAGCTGGAGGACGGGCGCGCCTTCGACGCGGAGGTGCTGGGCCGCGACGCGCTCACGGACGTGGCGCTCCTCCAGTTGAAGGGCGTGTCCGGGAACCTGCCGTTCGTGAAGCTGGGGGACTCGGATGGCCTGCGCGTGGGCGACCCCGTGATGGCCATTGGCAACCCCTTCGGCCTCGCGTCGAGCGTGAGCGCCGGCATCCTGTCCGCCCGGGCGCGCGACATCCACGCGGGCCCGTATGACGACTTCCTGCAGACGGACGCGGCCATCAACCCGGGCAACTCCGGCGGCCCGCTCTTCAACATGAAGGGCGAGGTGGTGGGCATGAACACGGCCATCATCGGCGGCGCGACGGGCATTGGCTTCGCGGTGCCGGCGAACCTCATCCAGGCGCTCCTGCCGCAGCTCCAGGAGACGGGCGTGGTGCGCCGGGGCTGGGTGGGCCTGGCGGTGCAGGACCTCACGCCGGAGCTGGCGCGCGCGCTGCGCGTGGACGCGCCGAAGGGCGCGGTGGTGGCCGGCGTCAGCGCGGGCGGGCCGGGCGCGAAGGCGGGCCTGCGCGAGGAGGACG
>JAFADT010000142.1 GCA_023424585.1 Pseudomonadota bacterium | reverse complement strand
GAGCACGAGCGCTGGCTGACCGAAGAGCACGTCGGCCGTCCGGTGGTGGTGATGAACTACCCCGAGCACATCAAGGCCTTCTACATGCGCCTGAACGGCGACGGCAGGACCGTCGCGGCGATGGACGTGCTGGCGCCGGGCATCGGCGAGATCATCGGCGGCAGCCAGCGCGAGGAGCGCCTGGACGTGCTGGACGCGCGCATGAAGAAGTTCGGCCTCGATCCCGCGCACTACCAGTGGTACCGCGACCTGCGCCGCTACGGCACGGTGCCGCACGCGGGCTTCGGCCTGGGGTTCGAGCGGCTCATCGTCTACATGTGCGGCCTGCAGAACATCCGCGACGCCATCCCCTACCCGCGCGTCCCGGGCTCCGCCACGTTCTAGGCCGCGCCGCGCTTGAAGACAACGAGGGCCTCCCGTGGCACGTCCCCGGGAGGCCCTTCGTCCCTCAGGCCTTCTTCGCGATGCCGGCGCGCTCCTGCGCGAGCGCGCCGAGCGCGGACCAGTCCTCATCGCCGCGCCCCTGGGCGACGCCGGTGAGGAAGTGGTCGCGCAGGAGGCTGGCCAGCGGGAGGGGCACCTCGGCGGCGCGCCCCGCTTCGAGCGCCAGCGTCACGTCCTTGAGGCCCAGGCGCAGCGCGAAGCCCGCGGGCGTGTACTGCCCCTTCGCGATGGCGCCCGCGTAGTTCTCGAAGATGGGCGCGCGGGCGAAGACGGACTTGAAGACGTCCAGGAACGCGGCGCGCTCCACGCCGCACTTCTCCGCGAGCGCGAAGGCCTCCGACAGCGCCTCCATCATGGACGCGATGAGGAAGTTGCCGGACAGCTTCACCGTGTTCGCGGCGGACGCCCGCTCCCCCAGCTCCGTGAGGCCGCGCCCCAGGGCCGTGAGCACCGGACGCACCCGCTCCACCTGCGCCTTCGGCCCCGCTGCGACGACCCAGAGCTGCTTGCCCGCGGCGGCCTCCGGCCGGCCGAAGACGGGGGCGGCGACGTAGCCCTGCCCCGCGTCCGCGTGCGCCCGGGTCAGGCGCTCCGACAGCGCGACGGAGATGGTGCTGGAGGAGACGTGGATGGCGTCCTTCGGCAGGGCGCTGACGACGCCGTCCTTCCCCAGCACGGCGGCCTCCGCGGCGTGGTCGTCCGCGAGCATGGACACGACGACCTCCGCGTCGCGGGCGGCCTCGGCGGGCGTCTTCGCCACGCGCGCGCCGTGCTGCTTCAGCGGCTCCGCCTTGGAGGCGGTGCGGTTCCAGACGACGAGCTCGTGGCCCGCGTCGGCGAGGTGCTTCGCCATCGGCGTGCCCATGTTCCCCAACCCGATGAAACCGACCTTCATGGAGAGGCTCCCTTCCCGCGCGCGTTCACGCTTCGTTCGACTGTTCTTCCGACACGTCCAGCCGCTCGAAGGCGCGGCCCAGGACGGCGACGCCCAGCGCCACCTCCGCGAAGAGTGCCCCCGCCGCCGCCAGCCCCGCGAGCGGAACCGCCCAGCGGCCCAGGACAGTGAACAGCGGATAGCCCACGAGGAGGGCCACCACGGCGGCCGGCAACAGTCCCAGGAGCGTCACCACCAGCGTGCCCACCAGCGTGAGCAGCCGCTGCCCCAGGGCCTCCACGCCGCGCGCCCGCTCGGCGTCCGCGGGGATCCACGCGGGCAGCAGCACCACCGCCGCGTTCTGCACCAAGAGCCCCGCCAGGCCCAGCGCCGGCAACACGGCCATGAGCCCCAGCACCACCGGCGTGGACCACGGCGCGAGCGTCGCGTCCTCCCGGCCCACGCCGAGCACCAGCGCCACGAGCAGCATCACCCCCTGCGCCACCCCCAGCACCAGCGCGGACGCCGCCAGCTCCGCGCCCACCACCTGCCGCCCGGTCAGGGGCAGCGCGCGCAGGAGCTCCAGCTTCGGCAGGTCCATGCGCAGGTCGGTGCGGAACGCGCTGGGGCCAATCACGGCCATGGCCACCGCGACCATCAGGGCCAGGGGGCCCAGGAACTCACGGCCGTTGGAGAACAGCCGGGTGTCCCCCATCACCAGGGCGAACACGGCGCCCAGCACCCCGAAGGCCAGCAGCATCACCAGCCCGCTGCCCATGCGCCGGCGCGCGATGAGGTTCTTCCACAGGATGGCCACCTCCGGTCGCCCCCCGGCGGTCAGCTCGAAGGGCACCCGGCCCACGCGCAGCGAGGCCGTGCGCGCGGCCCGCCGTGCCCGCCGCCGCGTCCGCTCCTCCGCCCCGGCCACCGCCGCGTCCTCGAAGGGCACCTCCACCGCCATCACCCAGGCGTAGTGCGCCACCAGCAGCGCCAGCGACGCGGGCAGGTAGCGCAGGAAGTCCGGCCAGCTTCGCGCCATCGAGGGGGCCACCAGCGCCCGGCCCGGCCACAGCACCGCGCGGGGGCCGGGGGCGTTGATGACGTCGCGCAGCCACTCGCGCACGGCGAAGGGCGCGGAGAGGTTCTCCGGCAGCGGGTGCTCGCGCAGCGTGGACAGCAGCGTGCTCACCGCCGCCACCAGCACGCCCGCGACCACCGTCCACCGCACCCCGCTGCCCCAGCGCCCCCGCGACACGAGCCACGCGCGCACGAAGGACGCCGCCGTGCCGTGCAGGTAGAGCGTCCCCATGGCCAGCGCCGCGCCCAGGAAGAAGAGCCCCGGCCGGGGACTGGTGAAGCGCCCCACGAAGAACGTCGCCGCCAGCGCCGCGAGCGTCGCGCTCAGGAGGCCGCGCAGCAGCTTGTAGTGCAGGAGCGCCGCGCGCTTGACGGGCGCGGAGAAGAAGGTCTGCACCTCCGTCTGCGTGAAGGTCAGCGCGGGCCGGTCCGCGCCCAGCACCCACGCCGTCACCAGCGTGCCCAGCACGGACATCTCCAGCGAGAGCTCCGCGAACAGCCGCGCGTTGGGGGACACCGCGCGGCCCGTGCCCTGGACGAACACGCTGCGCCCCACCAGCGAGTACAGGTACGCGAGCCCCACCAGCGCGCCCAGCAGGTAGCGCGGGCGCTTCAGCCGCTGCACCTGGCGCACCGCCCGGTTGCGCCACGTCCTCACCCAGAGGAACGCCACCGCGCTCGGGAAGCTCACGCCGGTTCGTTCCCCCGCGCCCCCGCCGCCTCCGACGCCGCGCTGGTGATGCGCACGAACAGCTCCTCCAGCGACGCGCCGTCCCCGACCCCGCCCGCCATCTGCTCGCGGATCTCCGACAGGGAGCCCAGCGCCACCGCGCGCCCTCCGGCGATGACGAGCAGCCGGTGGCACAGCTCCTCCACCAGCGGCAGCAGGTGCGACGACAGCACCAGGGCCGTGCCCTCCTCCGCGCGGCGGCGCAGCGAGGCCTTCATGCGGCGGATGCCCAGCGGATCCAACCCCGTCAGCGGCTCATCCAGGAGGATGAGCCGGGGCTGGTGCAGGAAGCCGCAGGCGATGGACAGCTTCTGCTTCATGCCCCGCGACAGCTCGCCCGGCAGCGACCGCTCCCGGCCCGTGAGCTCCATCTCCTCCAGCAGCGCGCGGCCCCGCTCCTCCCAGTCCTCCACGCCGTAGAGGCGCGCGGTGAAGTTCAGGTGCTCCCAGACGGTGAGGTACTCGAAGAAGCGCGGCTCGTCCGGGAGGAACGCCAGCTGCCGCTTCGCCTCCACCGGCCCCTCCGCCACATCGACGCCCGCCACGCGCACGCGCCCCGCGGACGGCGGGAGGATGCCGGCCAGGCACCGCAGCGTGGACGTCTTGCCCGCGCCGTTGGGCCC
>JAFADT010000139.1 GCA_023424585.1 Pseudomonadota bacterium | reverse complement strand
GCTTGTCGTAGTGCGCCTGCAGCGCGGCGAAGTAGCCACGCTCCTCCCACAGCTCCTGGAGGAGCCGCTCGGTGAGGGACCTCACCTCCGCGTTCTCGGTCCGCGGGTCGGGCACCCGGGGGCCGTGCTTTGGATCCAGGAAGATGCGCAGGGCCTCGGCCATCAGCACGCGGCTGCTGCGGAAGAGGCGGCGCAGGGCCTGGTTGACGGGCCGGGCGTCCATCTCCGAGCAGGCGGCGACGATGGCGGCCTGCACCTGGCGGGGCGCGTCCCCCTGGAGCGAGGTCGCGTCCAGGTCCCCGCGCTCGAGCGCGTGGTGCAGCAGGTAGCCGTGGTGCAGGCACACGCTCGTCAGGTCCACGCAGTCCTTCACCCAGAGGACGAAGAAGACCTTGCGGAACAGCTTGCGCACGGGGAAGAGGGCCACGGCCTTGAGATAGGACAGCAGCTGTCCGCCCGGACTGCGCGTGTCATACGAGCCGGCGAGCACCGCGACGGCCTTGTCCGGCGCCTTCAGCCCCTTCTCCTTGAGCTGGTCGCGCACGGACTGCTCGCGCACCTGGCGCAGGGCGTAGTCATCCAGGAAGGGCACGGGGATGAGCGGGGTGAGCCCGGCCGCCACGGCGTGGAAGGCCACGCGGGCGAGCGAGGGCGGCAAGGCATCGGGCGGACGGGAGGCGGAATCAGCCATGGCGTGTTTCATAACCGCTTCCGCGCGGGCGGCCTTCCATCGCTAGAGTGGGAGTGTCATGAACCCGGCGCGAGGCGCGGGGCAGGGAAAGGCGTCGCACCGCATGAAGGCGAAGAAGGAGGAGCTGACCATCGTGCCCTTCGCGTCCGAGAAGGCCTGGGAGGAGTGGCTGGAGAAGCACCACGCCGACTCGCCGGGCGTGTGGGTGAAGCTCGCGAAGCTCGAGTCCGGCATCCCGTCCGTGACGTACGCGCAGGCGCTGGAGGTGGCGCTCTGCTACGGCTGGATCGACGGGCAGAAGGGCTCGTTCGACGACGCGTACTGGCTCCAGCGCTTCACGCCGCGCAAGCCGCGCAGCAAGTGGTCGAAGATCAACCGCGGCAAGGTGGAGGCCCTGGTCGCCGCCGGACGCATGCGGCCCGCCGGCCTGCGCGAGGTGGAGGCGGCGCGCGCGGATGGCCGCTGGGAGGAGGCGTACGCGGGGGCGAAGACCATCGAGGTGCCGGAGGACCTGAGGCTCGCGCTGGAGAAGAACCCGAAGGCGCAGGCGTTCTTCGCCACGCTCAAGGGCGCCAGCCGCTACGCCATCCTCTTCCGGCTCCACGACGCGAAGAAGCCGGAGACGCGCGCGCGTCGGCTGGAGAAGTTCGTCGCGATGCTGGAGGCAGGGGAGCAGCTCCACGGCTGACGCGAGGGCGCGACGTCCCGCTACGGCAGGATGCTCTGGAGGAGCGCCCCGCCCGCCTGGAGGAGCGCGCTGCCCGCGATGAGGTTCGCGCGGGTCTCGCCGCTCAGCAGCGACGCCGCCACGCTCACCCCCAGCGGCTGCTGGCGGAAGAACGCCGTCTCGCGCATCGCGAACTCCCAGATGTTGGAGGGCGTCGCGGGCCGGTTGAGCAGCTCGCGGTTCGCTTCGTAGAAGTCACCCACCTGGCCCGCCGCCACCTCGCGCCCCGCGGCCTGCCCCGCGCGTGCCTGCTCCTGCATCTGCTGGAGCAGGGCGGGCGCCATGGCCGTCGCGCTGGAGCGCCGCCTGCCGCGGCGTCCGTGCGGCTTCGGCCGGAGCCGTGGAGGCGGCTCGCGCCGCTGGACGGGCCTCCGTCACCGGGTTGGACACGGGGAGCGAAACGCTCCGGTTTCCGACAGGGCCTGCGTTTCCCATGTCGTCCAGGCTGGCACGGACTCTCCGTCCGGGTCGCGCGGAGGTCGTGGTCCGCCGAGGCCGGGTATCCTCTCCCTCATGAGCAGCCCGATCGACCCCTTCATGCGCGTTGCCTACCGGGGCGCCTACCAGTTGGCGCGTGCGTGGTGGTTCGTTCGCCGTCCGCGCACGGAGGGCACGCTCGTGGGGGTGTGGCGGGGGCGCGAGGTGCTGCTCTTGCAGAACTCCTACAAGCAGGCGTTCTCACTCCCCGGTGGCGGCCGGCACCGGGGCGAGTCCCCGGAGGAGACGGGCGCGCGGGAGCTGCGCGAAGAGGTGGGCCTGCACGTCCCGGCCTCACGGCTGCGCGCGGTCTGCGAGCTGCACCACACGGATGAGTTCAAGCGGGACCGGTGTCACTTCGTCGAGCTGGACCTCGACGCCGAGCCCCGGCTCGCGCTCGACGGACGGGAGGTGGTGTGGGCCCGGTGGATCGACGTGGAGACCGCGCTGCGCTTGCCGCTCATGCCCGTGGTGCGCGCCTACCTGGAGGACGCCGCGCGGCGGCGGGGACCCGTGTCCTCCTGCTCGTCCCCTTAGCGTGAAGGCAGGTTCCCCGCGCTGTCTTGCACCCTCCCTGGCTCGACCTCACCTTCGGAGGATGGCGGGGCGACAGGAGCGGAGGTGAGCCGTGTTGCAAGAAGTCAGGACCACCCCTTTGCAGAACGTGGGACGCGGGCTGTTGGGCTCGTTCATGGTCGGCGCCGGCACGGGGCACCTCACCTTCGCGCGAGCGCCCTTTCAGGCGCAGGTGCCTGACTGGGTTCCCATGGACAAGGACACCGTCGTCCTGCTCTCCGGAGTCGTGGAGATCGGCCTCGGGCTGTCCCTGCTCCTCAACACGCGTCACCGGGTTCCCATGGGGTTGGGATTGGCGGCCTTCTTCGCGGCCATCTTCCCCGGCAACCTGCATCAGTACGACAAGCGCATCTCCGCGTTCGGCCTGGATACGGATCGCAAGCGGCTGGTCCGGCTGTTCTTCCAGCCCGTGCTGATGGCCTGGGCGTTGTGGTCCACAGGTGCCCGGAAGGCATTGCGGTAAAGCCAGACGTCCGTGCAGGGCCGCGCGATGGACGGCGGACTACCTGGGTTCGCCCATGACCTCCATCGTGTGCTTGAGCCGCTCCAGACCCAGGCGCACCAGGGCGCCGCGCAGGTCGGGCTGGCCCAGGAAGGCCTTCTTGAACACGTCGCGCTCCAGCTTGAGGAGCGTGCAGGGCGTCACGGTGCGCACCGTGGCGGTGGCCAGGCGGCTGCGCAGCAGGGAGATCTCCCCGAACAGGGCCCCTTCCTCCAGCTTGGGGTAGGCGGACTGGCGGCCGTCGCCGTGCGTGTGGAAGACCTCGCACTGGCCCCGGATGAGGACGTAGAGCGCGTCGCCCGGCTGGCCCCGGGTGAGCAGCGTCTCGCCCGCGGGAACGGTGCAGGGGACGAAGGCATCTCCCAGGTCGTGCTGCACGTCCGGGGGCAGCGCGGCGATGAGCGGGTTGCTGCGCAGGGCGTCCGCGAGCAGGCGCTCCCGGGCGGTGACCTGCATCTGCTCTCCCTTCACGCCGTAGTCCCTGCCCAGCTCCCGGACGCCCGCCTGGGTGAGCTCCAGCAGCACGGCGTCCTCCACCGTGACGATGGTGGCGGTGCGCTGCGTGCCGGTGAGCAGCGCCAGCTCCCCGAAGAACTCACCGGCCCCCAGGCGGCCGACCTCCGTGTTGACGCCGTTGTCGCTGCCGCGAAGCACCGCGACGCGGCCCTCCAGCACGACGAACATCGAGTGCCCCGGGTCTCCCTCGCGCACCACCACCTGGCCCGCGGGCAGGTAGCGCGTACAGACGGGAGGCGCGGACGCGGTGTCTGCTTCCACGGGGGCGCTCGTCGCCTGAGGCGCGGCGGAGGCCGCGGGCGTCCGCGAGGCGTCAGGAGCCGGGGCGGACGGGTGGGCGGACAGCAGGGCCTGCAGGCGCGCGAACAGGGACATGGTGCGCAAATGCTACTGAGCCGCCAGGGCGGAAACTGTGAAGCGCTTCACAGGCACCCGATAGGGTGTCTGGAAAGACAGTCAGGCAGCCTTGAGCAGGGATTGACGGACGTCCAACGCGTCTGGGTTTCGCCTGCCTGGCGCGGGACGCCGGATGCCGGGGGATGGCGTGGGCGAACCGGGGCATCCTACAGTTCCGGACCCATGGGAGACACGCTCGACGTCGTGGTGGACCTGGGGGATGTGGGAGAGACGGCGGCGGACGCCGTGCTGCTGAAGTACGCGCAGGGCTTCCACGGGGCGGACGGCGCGGTGGCGCGCCGGCTGGAGGGGGCGGGGGTCGCCATGGGCGCCTTCGACCTGCTTCCCGGGGACCACCGCTTCATCGACACGCGGCGGAGCCTGGCCGCGCCGGTGGTGCTCTTCCTGGGCACGGTGCGCCTGCGGCAGTTCGGCTATCACGAGATCCGCCAGTTCTCCGTGCGCGCGCTCCAGCTGCTGGAGCCCCGGCACGACGTGCGTCACCTCGCGTGCACGGTGCATGGGCCCAACTACGGGCTGGACGAGGACGAGGCCGTGCTGGCGCTGGTGGGCGGCTTCGTGGACGCGTTCCAGCGCGGCAGCGGCCCGCGCGACCTGGAGCGCATCACGGTGGTGGAGCTGAACCCCAAGCGCGTGGAGCGGCTGCGCAAGGCGTTGGCGCTGGGGCTGGGGCTCACGCCGGGCGTGGAGCCGCTGATGGGGGCCACGGGCTTCCGGGTCCGGCGGACCTCCCGCTTCGTCCAGGCGCCGCCCATGGCCTCCGCGGGCGCGAACTCCAACGAGAAGCCTCATGCCTTCGTGGCGATGCCCTTCGCGCAGGAACTGGAGGACACGTACCACTACGGCATCCTGAACCCCGTGAAGGCGGCCGGGCTCCTCTGCGAGCGGGTGGACCAGGCCACCTTCGACGGCCCCATCATCCAGCGCATCCGGGACCGCATCGACACTGCGAAGGTCGTCATCGCGGACCTGTCGCTGGCGAACCCCAATGTCTACCTGGAGGTGGGCTATGCCTGGGGACGCGGCAAGCCCACCCTGCTGCTGGTTCGCGACGTGAAGGAGCTGCGCTTCGACGTGTCCAGCTACCGGTGCCTCGTCTACCGGAACATCCGGCACCTGGAGGAGGTGCTGACGCAGGAGCTGAGGCGCATCGCCTGAAGGTCCGGGCTCACCAGCCTCGCGCCGCGACCTCCCACGTCGCCACGCCTACGTCGCCCCGAACGACGTGCAGGCGCGGGTGCTGGGGGACGGAAACACAGACATGGTTGGGCACCACACGTACCCGGTCGCCGATGCGCGGGCGCCACGCCGTGCCGGACACGTCCAGCAGGCCGTGCTCCTCCGACAGGTTCTTCACCACGACCTCCGGCCGGTCCAGCAGGACGCCGTAGCCCGGGGCGAGCCCCTCCTCCTTCACCAGCGCCTTCGCCCCCGCGTCGATGACCACCTGTCCCTGCACGGCGGTGCTCACCACGGTGGCCAGCACGGAATAGGCACACTCCCTCCAATCACATGCACCGATGACGGCGGCGTTGCGGTCGTTGAGCGCGTTGAGGCCGGGGCGGATCTCCGTGAGCCCCTTCACCGTATGGGATTGCCAGAGGGTGGGGGTGGAGCCACCGCTGACGACCTCCGGCGGAAGGCCCGCGCGCTCCAGGGCATCCACGAACGTCGCCAGCGCTTCCGTCTGGGCGGTCATCACGGCGGGCAGCTCCGCCTGCGGGACGCGGATGTGGCCCGCGTAGAACGTCAGTCCACGGAACGCCACGCCGGCTGTGGAGGCCGCCGCGTGGGCCAGGGCCACGGTCTCGTCCGGCGTGCGCACCCCCACGCGGCGCATGCCCAGGTCCACCTCCACGAGCACTCCCACGGTGCGCCCCGCGTCCCGGGCCGCGCGCGCCAGTCCCTCCAGCACCTCGCGGGAGTCCAGCGCCACGGTGAGCCGTAAGCGCGAGGGCAGCGCCATCAGCCGCGCCAGCTTGCGCGCTCCCACCGGGGGGTACGCGAGCAGCAGGTCGTCGGACACGGAGGCCATGACCTCCGCCTCCAGGACGGTGGCCACCGTGACGCCGGAGGCTCCCGCCGCGACCTGCATCGCGCCCAGCTCCGCCGTCTTGTGCGTCTTGGTGTGGGGGCGCCAGCGCAGGCCGTGCTCGCGGGCGTAGGCGGCGACGCGCTGGAGGTTCCGCTCCACGCGGTCCAGGTCCACGAGGGGCGCGGGCGTGTCGAGGGTGTCGAGGAAGGTCGAGGCCATGCGGCGCATGCTGGCACCGCGCGTCCCGACCCGTCACACGAATCCCGTTCGACGTGTGGCGGCGAACGGCCTGCGCTACTGCGGCGTCGCGGGCTCGAAGCTCACCGTGGGCCGCTGCCAGCTCCAGCCGCCGCCCTTCAGCGCCTCCGTCGCCTGCTCATCCAACACGCGCAGCGCCGCGAGCACATCCGCGGGCGGGCGGGGGGCTCCCGGGGCGCTCTCCACCTCGAAGCGCGGGGGAATGCCGGCGGCGTCCCGGCCGCCCATCACCACGCGCACGCGGCAGTTCTGCGGCGACAGCTCCGTCTCTCCGGACCAGGACACGTCCTGGACGAAGAGGTCCACCGTGCCCGTGGCCTTCTGGCCCTTCAGCCGCGTCACCACCGCGTCCAGGGAGCCCTTCGCGCGCTCGTTCCGCTTCCGTCCGAGGCGGGTGAGCGTCCACCAGGCGAGGCCGCCCGCGACGATGGGCGACAGGATGAAGTAGGGGATGAGCGGACTCATGGGGCGGCAGGCTGCCACGAAACGCGGAAGAAGAAACGCCCGTCCCGAGCACCAGGCTCACGGGACGGGCGCGTGGGAAGCACGGCTACTGCGGCGAGGGCGCGACGACCTTCTTCGTCGCGTTGGGCTTGTACGTCATGCCCAGCTCGTTGAAGACGAAGGAGTAGACGTCCACCTCCTCCTCGATGCGCGCGGACAGCGGCGTGCCCATGCCGTGGCCCGTCTCCGCGTTGGCGCGCAGCAGGACGGGCTTGGGGGACGCCGTCGCCGCCTGCATCCGGGCCACCATCTTGCGCGAGTGGAACGGATCCACGCGCGGGTCATTGGCCCCGGAGGTGAACAGCACCGACGGGTACTTCGTCCCGTCCTTCACGCGGTGCAGCGGCGAATAGCCATACAGCGCCTTGAACTGCTCCGGGTCCTTCACCGAGCCGTACTCGGTGATGTTGAACTGGCCGTTGGGCGTCAGCTCCGTGCGCAGCATGTCGTAGATGCCCACGCGCGCCACCACCGCGCCGTACTGCTCCGGGTGCTGCGTCAGCGCAGCGCCCATCAGCAGGCCGCCGTTGCTGCCGCCCTGGATGGCCAGCTTCCTGGGCTGCGTGTACTTCTGGTCCACCAGCAGCTTCGCGCAGGCGTAGAAGTCATCGAACACGTTCTGCTTGTTCGTGAGCGAGCCGGCCTTGTGCCACTCCTCGCCGAACTCCGAGCCGCCGCGCAGGTTCGCCACCGCGAACACGCCGCCCTGCTCCAGCCACATGCCCGTCAGCGGGTTGTACGCCGGGTTGATGGAGATGTTGAAGCCGCCGTAGCCGGTGAGCCACGCCGGGTTGTTCCCGTTCAGCTTCGTGCCCTTCTTCTTCAGGATGGTGAGCGGCACCTTGGTGCCGTCCTTCGACGTGGCCTCCGTACGCACCACCTCCACGTCGCTCATGTCGATGGGCGCCGTGCGCGCCAGCGCCGTCTTCGTCACCTTGCCGTCCGCCGCCGAGTAGCGGAACCACGCGGCCGGCTGGGTGAAGCTGCCGTTGATGAAGAGCACGTCGTCCGCGCCCTGGCGCACCAGGCCGCCCACCGCCGACACCGGCAGCGTGGGCACCAGGCCCAGCGCCTTGCCGGTCAGGTCCACCATGCGCAGCTGCGACGGGCCGCCCAGCTGCTCCAGCAGGTACAGGCGGCTCTTCGTGGGCACCACGGCCTGCACCGTCGCCTGTCCCTCGGGGACGACCACCGTGGCCTTGTCCAGCGTGGGCGTGGTCAGCGGCAGGCGCAGCACCTTGCCGCGCGAAGCGTCCTTGCGGCTGAGCAGGTACGCCGCGCCGTCGCTGCCGAAGCGCGCCGCCACCACCTTGTCCGCGTACTTCGCCACCTGCGTCCAGGTGCCCTTGGGGCCGTGCAGGTACAGGTCGTACTCGCCGCCGTCGCCGTTGGCCACGCGCGCGAAGGTGTACTGGCCGTCGTCGCTGGACTCCAGCTCCGTCATCGCGATGCGCGGGAAGTCCTTGCCCAGCGCGTACGTGTCCTTCTCCGTGGGCGTGCCCAGCGCGTGGAAGTACACCTGCTGGTACACCTCTCGGTCCACGGGCGGGCGCTCCTCGCCGCGCGGATAGCGCGTGTAGAAGAAGCCCGTGCCCTGCGCGTTCCACGAGAGGCTGCCGCCCGCCGTGCCGCCGTTGACGCGAGGCACGAGCTCGTTGGGCATCGCCTTCGCCGCGGCCACGTCCCACACCGTGACGTCACCGCTCTCCGTGCCGCCCTTGGACATGGACACGGCGACCTTCTTGCCGTCGTGCGACAGCTGGAACCAGTCGATGGTCGTCTTCCCGGAGGTGTCCACCTGCGTGGGGTCCACCAGCACGCGCTCCTTGGACGTGTCGTCCAGCGAGCCCACCACGACGAGCGAGGGCTGCTGCTTGGGCGGCTGGAACTTCAGCCCCAGGAGCGTGCCGCCCTGCTCATCCAGGCCGCCGTAGGCGGGCGACTTCCAGGACAGCAGCTCCGTGATGCGCTGGCGCAGCGGCTCGCGGCCGGGCAGCTTGTCCAGGTACGCGCGCGTGTAGGCGTTCTGCGCGTCCGTCCACTGCTGCACCTGGGGGTCGGTCGCGGACTCCATCCACTGGTACGGGTCCGTCACGGCGGTGCCGTGGTAGGTCGTCTCCACGGGCCGCTTCTCCGCGGCGGCGGGCTTCGCGGGCGCCTTGCCCGCGGCGCCCGCCACGAGCGGCAGCAGCAGCGCGGCGGTCGTCACTGCGATTCTGGACTTCATGGTTCACCTCGCGTGCGGGTGTTCCCCTGCGGGACGCTCATCGCAGGGGCAGCTCCACCAGGGCGGTGGAGAAGGTGTCGAAGGTCTCGTTGGCGGTGGGCTTCGTGCCCTCGTCCATGTTGCCGAGCATCAGCGCGAAGACGACGCGCGGGTGCTCCGGGTCGTTCGGCCGCTCCGCCACGCCCACGAAGCACTTCTGGCCCGTGAGCGTGCCCGTCTTCGCGCGGATGCGGCCGGAGGTGGACTGCGTCGTCTTGCGGCCCGCCAGCGTCCCGTCCACGCCCAGCACCGGCAGGCTGTCCACCAGCGCGGCGCCGTAGGGCTCCTGGAGGCTGGTGAGCAGCACCCGCGCCATGCCCCGGGGCGTGGCCAGGTTGTAGCGGGACAGGCCGCTGCCATCCACCGGGCGCAGGTCCTTGGCGGGCACGCCCCGGCGCGCCAGCTCCGCGGCCAGGGCGGTGCGCAGCGCGGCGTAGCCCTCCTGGCCGGTGCGCTCGCGGGCGAAGCGCATGCCCAGCCGCTCCGCGTACAGGTTGAGGCTCTCCTTGTTCGTCGCGCGCACCAGCTCCGACAGGGGCGGGCTGATCAGCTCCACCAGCGGCGACGGCATGGGGGGCAGGGGCGGGGTGGGGGCCTCCAGCGACAGGGGCAGCCGCGTGACTCCGTGCCGCGCCAGCGCGTCATCCACGCAGGCGGCGAAGAGCGCCTCCGGCGCGTCCACCGACAGCTTCACCGCGGCGGACTGGGGGCACGGCCCGCCCGACGGCGAGCGCCAGGTGCAGCGCACGCCGCCACCGCCGCGCACGCAGGCCAGGTTCGTGCGCTCGGCGTTGACGTCCACGTTCACCACTGCCGCCAGCGTGGCGAAGGTGGGGTTCCACTGGACGGAAGGGGCGTCCGCGCAGGTGGCGCCGGGGGCGCGCGACAGCGCCAGGTCCACCACGTTCTCGCGGAAGACGAAGGGCGTGGGCGCGGCGCTGTAGGCATAGGCCGCGTCGTCCCAGGCCCAGCCCGGGCCCAGGCCGCCGTCCACGCCGTCCGTGCCGGAGATGCGCACGCTGCCGCGCCACTGGTGGATGCCGCGCGCCTGGAAGGCCTCGGCGATGCGGTCGCACGCGAGCGCCGTCTCCGGGAAGCGCCACGAGCCCAGCGACGGGTCTCCGGACGCCTGCGCCACCACGTCGCCCAGGAACAGGCCTCCGGTCTGCGAGCCCTCCAGGAACACCGGCGTCACGAAGCGGAAGTCCGCTCCCAGCGCGGACAGCGCGGCGGAGGTGGACACCACCTTCATCGTGGACGCGGGCAGCAGCCGCACGTTCTCGCGGTGGGTGAAGAGGGGCTCGCCGGTGCGCGCGTCCACCACGGACGCGCCCGCGAGCGCGCCGTCCGCCTCCAGCGTCTCCAGCAGGGCCCGGGTCACCCCGGAGAGGGTGTCGCGCGGGGCGCCCTCCGGCGTGGTGGGCGTGTGGGTGCAGGCGGACAGGCAGAGGGCGACGACGCTGGCGGGCAGGAGTGCGCGGCGCATGGCGGCGGCCACCGTATGTCGCGTGCCAGGGAGTGTCATGGATTCCCGCCAGCGGGGTGGGGCGGAGGCGTGCACGGTTGGACGGCGCGCGGGCAAACGGCCCCGCGCGAGGGCTATTCCCGGTCCGCGTCGTCCAGCCACACCGAGTGCCTTGACGCGGCGTCACAGGCCCCCCATCCTGCCGCGCCCCATGCCTGTCCTACGTGGTGCCGTGACCTTTTCGCGCTTCCGGACCGAACCGGCCAAGGATGCGCCGTCCGACGTCAAGCGCTGGCTGACCAAGGGCCTCAAGTCCCATGCGTTCGAGCCCATCGACCGCCGCTCCGAGGAGGAGCGGTCCGCGGGCTTCGTGGAGCTGGAGAACCCCGAGTCCTCCGAGTTCGCGACCGGAAACCTCTTCTACGGCGAGTACGCCCTGTTCGCGTTCCGCATCGACACGCTGAAGGTGCCCGCGTCGATGATGAAGTCGGAGCTGGACAAGTGGGCCGCCGCCTTCAGCAAGGAGAACGGCCGGCCGCCCGCGCGCGCGGAGAAGAACAAGCAGCGCGCGGAGCTCAAGCAGCTCCTGCGTCAGCGGGCGGTGCCGCGCACCAGCGTGCTGGACGTGACGTGGAACCTGAAGACGCACGCGGTGCAGGTCTGGGCCGCGTCGCGCAAGACGGTGGATGAGATCTGCGTGGCGCTGGAAGGCGCCCTGGCGGTGAAGGTGATTGGCATCACGCCCGCGTCCATGGCGCAGCGAGCGGGCATCGACGAGAAGGCCCTGGGCCCCACGGCGGAGCTCATTGGCATGGACCTGCCGGCGACGGCTTCGGTGGAGGGCGCCCATGGCGAGGCGTGAGCAGGCGAGGGAAGAGGCGGCGTTCGCCCGGGGCGACGTGGGCGTGGACGGCGTCGCGACGGAGGAGGAGAAGGACGAGGCCGAGGTCGAGAAGGGCAAGGCGCGCGAACAGCTCCTGCGCGGCCGGGCCTACCTGGGCCGCGAGTTCATGACGTGGCTCCTGTGGCGCTCCGAGTCGGGCGACCCGCTGGTCGAGTACGACGGCGCGGGCGTGGGGGTGCTCTTCCTGGGCAAGGTGGTGCTGCGCGGCGTGGCCGGCGACGTCACGGAGATGAGCGCCAAGGGTACGCTGGCGCCGTACTCGGAGAACGTGCGCCACTCGCTGGACCGGGGCCTCCTGGTGTCGCAGGCGCGGCTGCGCCTGTCGCACGGCGAGCGCGAATACGAAGTCACCCTGGATTCCGAGTTCCTGGACATCCGCGCCGCGAAGCTGCCCGCGCTCCTGACGGAGGAAGAGGATGATCAGCTCTCCGAGCGTCTGGAGTTGACGGAGCAGCTCTCCGCCATCGTGGACACGCTGGTGCAGGACTTCCTGGCCGTGCGCGCGGGCCGCGCCTGGAGCAAGCAGGTGGTGCCGGCGATGAAGGCATGGATGAAGGGCGAGGAGAAGGGGAGCGATGTGCTTTCCAAGGCCGCCCGCGCCCGGGGCCGCGACGCCCGCGCCGCGCGCGGCTGAGCAGGAGATGGACCGGGACAGCTGTCCGGGCCGGCAGGGCAGCTGTTCTCAGTCGGGAAGCAAGGTCACGGCGCTGTGCGCCCGCCGATGGCAGGGAAGCGCTCGTAGGCCCGCTGAAGCGCGTCCAGGTGGGCGGGATTGTCGTAATCGAGCGGTGCATCCGTGAGCTGCACGATCCACCCGCCGGATGGAGTGCGTCGCGCCCTCGCGAGCAATTCGGCATCGCGAGCAGGATCGGGGAACCCGATGACCTCCGCGGCGGAAGCGGACCAGGCGTTCAGTCACACCAGGCGTTCCAGTCTGGAGCACCGCGCGCCGGATTGGCGCAAGCGTTCGCTCCAGTCCGGCGCAGCGCGGGCCTGTTCCAGGGCGGAGGGGCGAGGCACGGGACTCGCAATGACTCGCGGCTGAACCTCCCAGCCCGAGCAGGTGCCCCGTGCCTTCCTCCCCCACCACTGAAGCCATCCAGCGCATCTCCCTGAAGAACCGCGAGTACGCCTACATCGAGGACGCCAACCGCGGCGTCGTGCTCATGGAAGTCGGCCCGCGCGTGCTGACGCTGGAGGCGCACCTGACGCTCGTGGCGAAGGAGCGGATGGTGGAGCTGGGCGCCGGAAGCTGGTGCGTGGTCCGCAACCCCGTGGTCCGCGTGGACGGCCAGGTGGCGCTCGACGAGTTCGGCCAGGCCCGCGTCGCCGTGGGCGACCGGGAGGTCCGCGTGGGCCCGAAGGTGTTCCCGCTGTACCCCGGCGAGGAGCTGGAGGGCGACATCGTCCCGGAGTACGTCCTGGGCGTGTCCGAGGCGCTGCGGCTGCGCGCGCTCACCGCCTTCATCGACACGCACCTCCCGGACGCGCCCCGCCGCCGCGAGGCCGGTGACGAGTGGCTGGTGCGCGGCCCCGGCCGCTACGTGCCGGGCGAGTCCGTCTCCGTCGTGTCGCTGGAGAAGGCCCGCGTCCTCAAGGAGACCGAGTACTGCGTCATCCTCAACCCGGTGGACCGCGCCACCGGCCGCGTCCAGGAGGGCCGCCGCAAGGTGGTCTCCGGGCCGGATGTCTTCTTCCTGGAGCCCGGCGAGGCGCTGGAAGGGGACGTGCGCCGCAAGCACGTCCTGTCGGAGCTCCAGGGGCTGAAGCTCCAGGCCCTGGATGACCTCTCCGAGACCGAGGGCGGCGAGCCCCGCGCGCGCAAGGCCGGCGACACGTGGATCGTCCGGGGCCCGCGCACCTATGTGCCCAGCGAGAAGGTCCTCATCCACCGCGAGATCGCCGCGCTGTCGCTGGGGCAGGGGGAGGGCCTGTACGTGCGCGACCTGCGCTCCGGCAAGGTGTCGCTGGTCCAGGGCCCATGCCAGTTCATGCCGGAGGCGCACCAGGAGCTGCACGAGAAGCGCCTGTCCCCGGACGCGGAGGCGCTGCTGGGACTCGCGCCGCCCCCGCCGCCCGCGGAGGCGAAGGACGCCCGCGCGCCGCGCCCCACGAGCGCGCCGGAGAAGGGGGACCGCACGCGCGCCATCGTGCTGCGCATCGAGGACAACACGGCGGTCCTCATCAACGACTTCGAGACCAACCACGCGCGCGTGGAGTTCGGCCCCGCGAAGGTGATGCTGCGCCCCTACGAGGACGTCACCGTGCTGGACCTGTCCGGCAGCACGCCCAAGCGCCCGCGCCAGCTCAAGGTGCTGATGCTGCGGCTGGGGCCGGACTTCGCCACGGACCTGTTCGAGGTGGCCACGCGCGACCACGCACGGCTGCGCATCAAGCTCTCATACAAATGGCAGTTCGACGTGCAGGGAGACCCGGAGAAGGACAAGGCCATCTTCCGGGTGAACGACTTCATCGGATACGTGTGTGAGAACCTCGCGTCGCGCATCCGCCAGGTCGCCGCGGAGAACGAGTTCGAGACCTTCCACAAGAACGCCAGCGTGCTCATCCGCCGCGCCATCTTCGGCATGGACGACGCGGGCCGCGCGCGCAAGGACCGCCTCTTCTCCGAGAACCAGCTGCGCATCATCGACATCGACATCAAGGACATCGCCCCCGTCGACGAGAAGACCGCCCTGAAGCTGCGCGAGGCCATCGACACCAACATCCAGATCCAGCTGGACGCCTCGCGCCAGGAGGCCCAGGCCGCCGCGGAGCTCAAGCGCATCCGCAGCGAGGAGGAGAAGCAGCTCGCGGACATCGCCAGCCACCGCAAGTCGGAGGCGGAGCGCCAATCCCTCATCGAATTGCAGAACCGCAACCACCAACTGGAGATGCTCAGCCGCGCCAAGGTGGAGGCGGAGGCCCAGTTGGAGCGCGCCCGCGTGGAGAGCGAGGAGGCCCTGGCCCGCGCCGAGTCCGACGCCCGTGCCTCGCGCATCCGCTCCGAGGCGGAGGCCGAGCGCGAGCGCCTCAGCACCCAGGTGGCCCTGGAGCGCCAGCAGCGCCTCGACAACCTGGAGGTGGAGCGCCAGTCGCGCCTCGCGGAGGTGGAGGCCGCCCAGTTCCGCCAGCGCGTGGAGGCCCTGGGCGGAGGGGAGAACTTCGTGAAGGCCGTGGCCGCGCAGGCCCAGGCCGCCGTCGTCGGAGGCCTGGACAAGGTCGTCTTCCTCCCCAGCGGCTCCAACCTCAACCTCTTCGACGCCATGCAGGGCCTCCTGGGCCCTGGCGGCGCGCCGCGCCTGTCCGCCCACAACGCCCCGAAGTCGCCCGGCGACACTTCCGCCTGAAAAATTGAATGAACGATATTGAAAATGAGAATCGTTATCGAATAGAGATCGTCCCCTACGAACGATGGCGGATCTCCGCATCGAAAGGTGACGACGATGAGCAACCCTGGAGGGGTGGTCCGGAAGAGCGGCGCGCGGTGGTTCGGCATGGGGGCCCTGGCGGCCCTCGCGCTGGCGGCGGCGGCGCCGGGATGCAGCAGCGATGAGTGCGTGGACGCGTTCGACTGTCGCGACCAGGGAGTGGCCCCCCAGGGCCAGGCCTGGGCCTGCAACGCGGACAAGAAGTGCGAGCTGCGCACCCTGACGCCGCCCGATGACACGGAGACCGACGCGGGCACCGGCGGTGAGACGGACGCGGGCACCGACGCCGGCACGGAGACCGACGCCGGGACGGGCACGGATGCGGGGACGGAGACCGACGCCGGGACGGAGACCGACGCGGGCACGGAGATCGACGCGGGCACGCAGGTGTGCTCCGGCAGCGCGGTGGCCTGCACGGAGCAGAGCATCGACGCGCTCCGGCTGCGCACGGTCGTCGCCACCGGCGGGGTGACCGAAGAGGGCACGACGCAGGGCGAGTTCCTCACGTTCCTGGACGGCCGCGCGGGGGGGACGAGCGTGCCGGAGTCGTACACCTACGCGCGCTTCACGGCGACGGGCCTTGAGAAGGTGGCCATCGATGATCAGGCCGCGCTGAACTCGACGGCGTGGGACGTCGCGGTGCGCCGCTACGTCGTCCGCTTCAACAGCGGCGTGTCCGGCCCGTCGTGCGTGACGGTGGCGCAGACGCCGGACGGCACGACCTTCGAGTCGGTGACGTCCGTGCCCGCCGATGCGCAGTTCGTGGCGGAGGACTACTACTCCCCCGACACCTGCGAGTTCCACGCGGATGACTGGGGCCTCGGCAGCCCGGCGACCCAGACGCTCTCGTTCTGGACCTACGCCCAGTGCCTCCAGATGACGGACAAGGTCTACATCCTCCAGCTGGCGGACGGCCGTCACGTGAAGGTGCAGGTCAAGGGCTACTACGAGCCCACGGCGCAGACGGAGTGCAACACGACGGGCAAGGTCAGCTCGTCGACGAGCGCGGGCTCCATCCGCCTGCGGTGGGCCTACCTGCCGTGATGACCGTCGGGGTTCCCACGCTGTTCCTGCTGCTGGCTGGCGCGGGAACCCCGCGCGGCCTCTCGCACGAGCGGGAGGCCGTGGTGGGGTTGGCCGCCGAGTCCGGGCGGCCCACCTCACCTGTCGCGCCCGCGCCCCGCTACGAGCCCGACGACACCGTGGAGTCCGTCCTGTCGCCGGGTGAGCGCTTCCGCATCCACTTCACCCGCCTGGGCACGCACGCCGTGCCGGCGGCGGACGCGGATGGCAACGGCGTGCCCGACTTCGTGGAGCTCGTCGGGCACACGTACGAGCGCGTGGCGACGTTCTACGCGGGCCTGGGCTTCCGCCTGCCGCCCGACGACGCGAATCCGGCCGGAGACGACGGCGGCGATGGCCGCTTCGACGTGTACCTGGTGGACTTCGCGGGCATTGGTGACGGCGCCTTCCGGCTGGAGTCCTGCCTGGAGGGCGCCACGCGCTGCACGGGCTTCATGCTCCAGGAGAACGACTTCCTGGGCTACGGCTACCCGTCCGACGCCGAGGCCGTGGAGATCCTGGCCAGCCACGAGTTCTTCCACGCGGTGCAGGCCGCCTACCGGCCCGACCTCGGCGGCATCGCCTCCGAGGGCACCGCCGTCTGGGCCACCGAGCGCTTCGAGCCCGCGCTCGACGATCTGGAGGGCTTCACCCGCGGCTACATGATCAGCCCGGACAGCACGCTGGTGCTGGACCCGGCGGGGCCGGGCGTGAGCTTCACCTACGGGGCAGGGCTCTTCTTCCAGTTCCTCGGCGAGCGCTACGGTGACGGCGCGCTCGTCGCGCTGCTGGAGGAGTCCGTGCGGCAGCCGGAGGCCCGCTGGCCGGTGCTGCTGGACACCTGCCTCCGCCGCGACTTCGCCTCCAGCTTCGACGCGGCCTTCGCGCAGTTCGCCACCTGGAACCTGGGCACCGGCCCGCGCGCGACGCCGGGGTTCGGCTACGCGCGAGCGGAGGGCTATGCGCCGGTGACGACGGCGGCGGCGCAGCTCCCCACCACGCAGGACCGCGTGCGCGTCGCGGCGGCGGCCTCGCGGCTCTTCGAGGTCCCCGGCGGCGCGTCCTTCGTGGGCGCTTCGTACGAGCCGGAGCCGGGCACCGACCCGGCCGCGCTGCACCTGGT
>JAFADT010000128.1 GCA_023424585.1 Pseudomonadota bacterium | reverse complement strand
GCCGTCCGCCACGGACGCCGGGCTGCCCGAGTGAGCGCCTTCCACCACCGCAAGGGCGTGCTGCACGCCGAGCAGGTGCCCCTGCCCGCCATCGCGGACGCGGTGGGCACCCCCACGTACGTCTACTCCACCGCCGCGCTCACGGAGCGCTTCCGGGCGGTGACGGAGGCGTTCCAGGGGCAGAGGCACCTCATCTGCTACTCGGTGAAGGCCAACTCCAACCTGGCCATCCTGGGCCTCTTCGCGAGGCAGGGCAGCGGCTTCGACATCGTGTCCGGCGGCGAGCTGGCGCGCGTGAAGCAGGCCGGCGGCGAGCCCGGCAAGACGGTGTTCGCGGGCGTGGGCAAGACGCCGGACGAGATGGCCCAGGCGCTGTCCCAGGGCCTCCTGCTCTTCAACGTGGAGAGCGCGGAGGAGCTGGACGCGCTGGACGCCGTGGGGCGCGGGCTGGGCCGGCGCGCGCCGTTCGCCCTGCGCGTGAACCCGGACGTGGACGCGAGGACGCACCGGTACATCTCCACCGGCCTGAAGACGTCCAAGTTCGGCGTGCCCTTCGAGGAGGCGGTCGCCCTCTACGCGAAGGCGAAGAAGCTGAAGGGCCTCAAGGCCCTGGGGCTGGACTGCCACATCGGCTCGCAGCTCACCCGCACGGCCCCCCTGAAGGCCGCCATCACCAAGGTGGCGGACCTCTACTCCACGCTCAAGGTGCGGGGGCACGCGCTGGAGTACCTGGACGTGGGCGGCGGGCTGGGCATCACCTATACGGACGAGACGCCGCCCAGCCCCCGGGAGTACGCGCGCACGGTGCTGGCCGCGACGGAGGGCACGGGCGCCACGCTGCTGCTGGAGCCCGGGCGGGCGCTGGTGGGCAACGCGGGCGCGCTGCTCACGCGCGTGCTGTACCGCAAGCCCACCCAGGCGCGCACCTTCGTGGTGGTGGACGCGGGCATGAACGACCTGATGCGCCCGGCCCTCTACGAAGCGCACCACGCCCTCCTGCCGGTGATGAAGCGCCGCGGCCGGGACGTGGAGGTGGATGTCGTGGGGCCGGTGTGCGAGTCCACGGACGTGCTCGCGCGGGCGCGCCCCCTGGTGCTGCCCCGCCAGGACGACCTGTATGCCTTCATGAGCGCCGGGGCTTACGGGATGAGCATGGCTTCCACCTACAACTCGCGGCCCCGGCCGGCGGAGGTGCTGGTGGACGGAGCGGCCTGGCGTGTCGTGCGGGAGCGCGAGCGCGTCGAGGATCTCTGGCGCGGCGAGCAGGCCTGAACATATAAGCGCCGACATGAAGACCTTCGAAGGCTCCATGACGGCGCTGGCCACCCCGTTCCTCGACGGTGCGCTGGACGAGGGGGCCTTCCGCGCCCTGGTCCGCTACCAGCTGGAGGGCGGCACGAGCGTGCTCTTGCCCATGGGCACCACCGGCGAAGCCGTGACGATGGACGCGGACGAGCGCGCCCGCGCCATCGCCGTCGTCGTGGACGAGGTGAAGGGCCGCGTGCCGGTGGTGGCGGGCGCGGGCAGCAACAGCACCCGTGAGACGGTGGAGTCCGTGCGCCGCGCGCGCGAGGTGGGCGCCGACGGCGCGCTCATCGTCACGCCCTACTACAACAAGCCCACGCAGGCGGGCCTGGTGGAGCACTACCGCGCCATCGCGAAGGCGCACCCGGGCTTCCCGCTCGTCGCCTACAACGTGCCGGGGCGCACGGGCGTGGACCTCCTGCCGGAGACGGTGCTCCAGCTGTGTGACGTCCCGGAGGTCGTGGCGCTGAAGGAGGCCACGGGCAACCTGGTCCGCGCGGTGGACCTGGTGGAGAAGTGCGGCGACCGGCTGACGCTCCTGTCCGGCGACGACTTCACGGTGCTGCCCTTCATCGCGTGCGGCGGTAAGGGCGTCATCTCCGTGTCCTCCAACGTCGCGCCCCGCATGATGGCGGACCTGGTGGCGGCGGCGCGGCGCCACGACATCGCGAAGGCGCGCGACCTCCAGGTGCGGATGAACGCGCTGCACCGGCTGCTCTTCGTGGAGTCCAACCCCATCCCGGTGAAGTGGGCGCTGCACCTGCTGGGCATGTTCGGCCCGGAGCTCCGCCTGCCGCTCGTGCCCATGGGCGAGGCGAACGCCGCGAAGCTGAAGGCCGAGCTGTCCGGGCTGGGCCTGCTGAAGGCCTGAGGAAGGGAAGGCGCGCAATGACCCGCACCGTCATCACCGGCATCTCCGGCCGCATGGGCAGCACGCTGGTGCGCCTGGCCAGGGCCGCCAGCGACCTGTCGGTGGTGGGGGCCACGGTGCGCCCGGGCAGCCCGCTCTCCGGACAGGACGCGGGGCTCGTGGCCCGGCTCGGCGCGCCGCTGGACGTGGTGGCGGTGGACGACCTGGGCCGCGCGCTGGACGGCGCGAAGGCGGACGCCGTCGTGGACTTCACCGGCCCGGAGGCCACGCTCCACCACGCGCGGGTGTGCGCCGAGCGCGGCGTCGCGCTGGTGGTGGGCACCACGGGCTTCACGCCGGAGGGGCGCGCCCGGCTCCAGGAGCACGCGCAGAAGATTCCCATCGTCGCGGCGCCCAACATGTCCGTGGGCGTGAACCTGGTCATCCGCATGGCGGCGGAGCTGGCGCGCGTGCTGGGGCCCTCGTTCGACGTGGAGGTGCTGGAGGCGCACCACCGCATGAAGAAGGACGCGCCCAGCGGCACCGCGCTCAAGCTGGCGGAGGTGCTGGTGGACGCGCTGGGCCGCACGAAGGACGACCTCACCTTCGCGCGCGAGGGGCAGCCGGGCGCCCGGCCGCCGGGTGAGATTGGCGTGCAGGCGCTGCGCGGCGGGGACGTCGTGGGCGAGCACACGGTTTACTTCTTCGGCGAGGGCGAGCGCATCGAGCTCACCCACCGCGCGACGAACCGCGACCAGTTCGCGCAAGGGGCGCTGCGAGCCGCGCGCTGGGTGGCGGGCCGCGCGCCGGGACTCTATGACATGGCCGACGTGCTCGGCCTCCAGGGGAAGACATGACCGCCCGCTACTGCCGCTTCCAGGTCGAGGGCCGCGCCAGCTACGGCCGCGTCGACGGCAACGAGGTGGTGGTGCTCACCGCCGCGCCGTGGGCCGGCGGCAAGGAGACGGGCCTGCGCCGCTCGCTCCAGGGCCTCTCGCTGCTCACCCCGTCGGACGCGTCCAAGGTCGTCTGCATCGGGCAGAACTACCGCAAGCACGCGGAGGAGATGGGCAAGCCCATCCCCTCGGAGCCGCTCATCTTCACCAAGCCCTCCACCGCGCTCAACGGCCCGGGCGCGCCCATCCGCATCCCCAGGGCGAGCCAGGAGGTGCACCACGAGGCGGA
This sequence comes from Pseudomonadota bacterium, assembly GCA_023424585.1. Taxonomy (GTDB): domain Bacteria; phylum Myxococcota; class Myxococcia; order Myxococcales; family Myxococcaceae; genus Corallococcus. The sequence goes on along the minus strand of JAFADT010000128.1, from coordinate 997 downwards.
GCTGGCGCTCGTCATCGGTGAGCGCGTGAAGAACGCGGACGAGGCCACCGCCGCGCGCGCCATCTGGGGCCTCACCGCCTTCAACGACGTCACCGCGCGCGACATCCAGCGCAAGGAGATCCAGCACACCCGCGCCAAGGGCTACGACACCTTCGCCTGCGCGGGCCCCTGGGCCGTCACGGGCCTGTCCCCCGCGGACCTGCGCGTCGTGTGCCGGGTGAACGGGCAGGTGCGCCAGGATGGCCGCACGTCCGACATGGTGTTCAGCCCCGCCCGCCTGGTCTCCTTCATCTCCCACATCATGACGCTGCTGCCCGGCGACCTGGTGAGCACGGGCACCCCGTCCGGCGTGGGCGCGCTGAAGGCCGGGGACACCGTGGAGGTGGAGCTGGAGGGAATCGGGACCCTGGTGAACCCGGTTGAGATGGAGCCTTGAGTGCGACCGTCTATGTAGGCCTGGGTTCCAACGAGGGCGACCGCGAGTCCCACCTCGTGGCCGCCCTCTCCGCGATGTCGTGCATCGACGCGGTGTCGGTGCTGGGCTGTTCCTCCCTCTATGACTCGGCCCCGGTGGGGCCCGCGCAGCCGCGCTTCCTCAACGCCGTGGTGGCGCTGGAGTGCGACCTGACGCCGCAGCGCCTGCTGTGCATCCTCCAGCGCATCGAGCTGGACCTGGGCCGCCGCCGGCTCCAGCGCTGGGGCCCGCGCACCATCGACCTGGACATCCTCCTGTGGGACGAGGAGGACCACCCCGTGGTCGCGGACGCGAACCTCCAGGTGCCCCACCTCGAGCTGCACAAGCGCCGCTTCGCGCTGGAGCCCCTGGTGGAGCTGGCCCCCCGCGCCCGCCACCCGGTGCTGGGCGTGACGGTGCAGGAGCTGCTCGTGAAGCTCGCCCCCCAGGACGTCCGCAAGCGCGAGGCCCTCTTCTGGCCCGACATGGGCGCCCGTTTCCCCGTCCACGAACTATGAGCCTGTCCCTCGTCCTGGCCACCAC
>JAFADT010000279.1 GCA_023424585.1 Pseudomonadota bacterium | reverse complement strand
CGGATCGTGGAAACGACGCGTCAAGGAATCCATGGCCCGGACACCGCCGTGTTTTCACGCCCTTCTCCCTCGGAAGACGGGTGCTGGAGCAGGCGGGCGCGCACGCCCCCGCAACCCGGAGCCGGCTCCCGGGTTGGAGCCTTCATGCAGGGGGACCAGGAAACCCGCCGTCGGGCCGGGGGCGCGCACGCGCGCGCCGGCTGGGTGCTGCTGGCGCTCCTCGGGAGCCTGGGGGCGCGCACGGCCCGGGCGGAGGCCGCGGACAGCGCCATCACGCTCGAGGCGAGCGGCGGCCACGGCCATGCCCTCTGGAGCCTGCTGGGGGACGTGGGCGTGGGCGAGACGACCTACCTCTCGCTGGGCTACACCGGCGCGCGGCCGGGGTCTGGCACCGCGGCCCTCCACCAGCTCTCCGTGGGCGTGGACCACCTGGCGGGCAGCCACTGGCTCGTGTCCGGCGCCGTGAGCCTGGGCCTGTCCAGGGCCTCCGACACGGAGCTCAGCCCGGAGCGCCCCCGCCTCGCCGTCCCCGGCCTCACCGCCCGGACAGGCCAGGGCAGCCAGGCGGCGCAGCTAGGGGCGGCCTGGGACTCGGCGGGCCTCGGCACCTGGGAGTACGGCCTGGACGCGGGCGTGGGCCTCAGCCGCCACCCGCTGCGCCGCCAGTTCCTCACCGTCTCCGACGGCGCCCCCACGGAGCGCTACACGCGGGAGGACGTCCTCTGGTCGGCCCGGCCCACGCTGGGCGCGCGGCTCACCTGGAACGGCCGCTGGGAGCTGGGGCTGCGCGGCGCTTTCGCCCTCTACAGCGAGGATCCGCGCACCGCGGGCCAGTTCACCGACGCGGAGGCGGACCAGTTGGAGGCCCGGCTCGAGGACCGGGTGGCCGCCCGGAGGGCCCTGGCGGGCCTGCGCCGCCGCCAGCTGCGGGACCTGGGCACGGCCGTGACGCGCCGCCTGGGGGAGGTCAACGCCGGCACCGGCTTCCCCTCCGCCCCGGTCCGCTGGGACGTGAAGCCCGCCCTCACCTGGCGCATCACCCCGGCCCTGCGGGGGCAGCTGTCCTACGCCTTCACCCGATACGTGCCCGGCCAGGGCGTGGCCCACGTCGTGGCCACCCGGTGGACGGTGCGCCTGGGCGACGCGGTGCGCGTGTGGGCCTCCGTGGCCCTCCAGCGGGACGCGCCGGAGGACCTCCCCGCGGAGGACTCGGGCCTGCTCACACTCGGAGGGGAATACACGTTCTGAGCGGTCCGGAGTAAAAAGGGCGTCATGCTCCGAACAGTCACCACCGCCGCCGTCGGGCTGGGCCTCCTGGCCTCGGGCTGCGCGCCGGACAGCGAAGCCCCCGTGAAGGTCTCCGTGCTGTCCCGCTCCAGCAATGGCCAGTACGTGCCCACCCAGGTCGAGCTCACCACCATCGAGGACATCGTCGGCCTGAAGGGCACCGTCGGCGACCTCCAGGGTGGCGCGCGCATCGTCATCGACCCGAACGACCCCGCGCTCCAGAACGCCACGACGGACACCGTCGCCGACGTGCTGCTCAAGAACAAGGGCCACGACGTGAAGGCCAGCTACATCAGCCAGAAGGACGAGAGGACGGGCGAGGACGTCCTCTGGCCCGCGGACTTCCACTCCTGGAACATGGTGACCTCGTATTACAACCTCGAGCGCGCCAACGAGTACTTCCGCACCGTCGCCGACGTGAAGGTGGCCTCGTTCGAGCCGTCGCCGACGCTCTACTACTTCCCGGACTTCATCCAGGCGCAGCTGGGCAAGGAGCCCCTGCGCGACAACGCCCTCTTCTACCCGGTGCTCCAGTCCTTCCTGGTGCTGCCGTTCGATCAGATCCAGCGAGCGCCGCTGCCCCTCAACGCCGGGGTGATGGCGCACGAGTACTCGCACCTGGTCTTCAACCGGCTGGCGTACGCCACGCAGGCGCTGCCCGTGTCGCTGACCGTCTGGTCCTCGGAGAGCCCCAGCCAGGGCGCCAACGTGCTCAAGGCCTTCGACGAGGGCCTGGCGGACTACCACGCCTACGGCGCCACCTGCCGCAGCGTCAGCGGGTGTGACCCCCGCTTCATGGCGCCCTCCTTCGACGGCGGCCCCTTCTCCGCGGTGACGGACGCGCGCGACCTGTCGCGCGGGGACCGCTGCATGAGCGCGCTCCTCTACACCCGCGTGCAGCAGCAGGACGTGGGCACCTTCACCGCCGACGGCGCCGAGTACCAGGTGGGCACCATCCTGGCGAGCGCGCTCTACCAGGCGGGCCGCTCCACCGGCCAGGAGGCGCAGCTCCAGCGCGACATCGTCTCCGCGTACTACGACACGGACCCCGCGAAGCCGGGCATCTACCAGTACACCCAGATGGTCCTGGGGGATCAATCCCAGTTCTCGCTGGCCGTCCCCGCCGCCGCCATCATCTCCCACATCTCCGACCTGGAGCTGCGCAAGGCCGTCTGCAACGAGCTGATGGACCACCTGCAGATCCCGCGCGAGCTCCTCCTCGGCGACAACCTCTGCCCGGCCAGCGCGGCGGGCGGCACCACCTGCCCCAGCATCTTCCAGTGAGGCCCGCTCCCTTGAACACCTGGCTCAAGGCCTGCCTCGCCGGCAGCCTGCTGCTCACCCCCACCGCCTTCGCCCAGAGCGCGGACGACGACGACCCCTACGCCTACCCGGAGGAGGAAGCCGACCGCGCCCAGCAGAAGGCCCAGAAGGAAGACGACGACGCCTACGAGCGCCGCCGCAAGCTGGTGGACGAAACGGACGAGTTCCGCGAGGCCGCGGAAGCCACCAACGACGAGGGCTTCCGCGGCATGTCCCGCCTGGACGACCCCAACCTGGGCGTCGCGGTGGAGCTGGTGGGCGGCCTGCTGATGATCGACAGCGCCCGCGGCGACTTCTCCGACAACAAGCCCGGCCTGGGCGTGCGCGCCACCTGGGAGTTCGGCCGCACGTTCTTCACGGAGAACGAGACCCTGCGCGAGGCCCTCTTCGCGGACCTGCGCTGGCTCTACGGCAGCCTCAGTGACGGCACGGATTTCATCAGGGGGGACACGCGGCTTCACTACTTCACGCTCGCGCCGGCCTGGCTGTTCCGCTTCGGCGACTCGCCCTTCGGTCTGTTCCTTCAGGCCGGTGGTGGACTCGCCTACCAGAACACCGGCATCACCGTGGGCGAGGACGAGACGAAGGTGAACGGCCTCAAGCCCGTCATCCAGTACGGCCTGGGCATCCGCGGCCGGCCCGCCCTGTCGCGCAACCTGCACCTCACCTTCCGCATCGAGGCCATGGGCCTGCGCCGCGGCTACGCCAACGACATCTTCCTGGGGGGCAGCGCCGGCATCGGCTTCTGAAGCCCGAACCCCCGGTCCGCCCCTTCGGCCCCCGCGCCCTTCCCCGTTTCGGGAGGCGGTGGCGGGGGCTGAACTTTTTCCCCGCCTTCCCCACCCCGAGCGTCTCCGCTTGCTTGGCATTCCAAGGAGATGGACCCCTGGCACGCGCCCTGCTTACATTCGCGGCAGGTCGGGCAGCAGGGGGCGGCGTCGGGCAGGAGGTGGAAGATGAAGGGCGGACACGAACGCGGACAGGGCAGCGGCAGGCACTGGGATCCGGTGTGCGGCAGGCACCTGGAGGCCCCGGAGGGCCACCCCTCGTCGGAGTACAAGAAGCGCCGGTACTTCTTCTGCTCGGAGGGCTGCCGCACCGCCTTCGAGCGGCAGGCGGAGCGCTTCCGCCTCAACGAGCTGGCGCGAGCCGGCGCGCTGATGTCGCCGGGCCGGGTGCGCTGGGGGCTCGCGTAGCGACGAAGCGCCCGGCGCGCGTCAGGCGGCCTGGCGCAGGTCCTTGAGGCGCAGGGACAGCTTGCGCTGGCCCCGGAAGGTGTCGAAGCCGGCCTGGAAGGCCAGGTCCACCGGCCCCTCCACCAGCGACACGCGGTCCGCCATCCCGAAGCCAATGGCATCCAGCTCCGGCGCGTCCACGAGCGCGAGCTTGAGGTGCCCCGCGCCCGGGGCCCCGGACTTCGCGGGCAGCACGCGCGGCCGGGCCTGCTGGCCGCGCAGCACCAGCACCGGCTCCGGGTTGCCCTGGCCGAAGGGCCCCAGCTTCTGGAGCGACTCCACGGCCGTGGCGTCCAGCTCGTGCGGGTTCACCACCGCGTCCACGCGGCAGCGCGGGATCATGTCCTCCGGCGTCAGGCGCTGCTGGGCGATCCGCGCGAACGCCTCGCGGAAGGCGGGCAGCTGCTTCGCGTCGATGGTGAGCCCCGCGGCGTGCTTGTGCCCGCCGTAGCGCATGAGCAGGTCCGCGCAGCCGGTGAGCGCGTCGTACAGGTGGAACGCCTCGATGCTGCGCGCCGAGCCCTTCCCCACCCCGTCCTTCACGCCCACCATCACCGTGGGCCGGTGGAAGCGCTCCACCACGCGCGACGCCACGATGCCGATGACGCCCGGGTGCCAGCCCTCGTCGTAGAGCACCAGCCCGCGCGCGTCCTGGTGCTCCTCCGCCTGCGCCAGCGCCTGCGTGAGGATGCTGCTCTCGATGCCCTGCCGCTCCGCGTTCGCCCGATCCAGCACCTGCGCCAGCGCGCGCGCCGTCTCCACGGAGTCCGCGCACAAGAGCTGGAGGCCCAGCGACGCGTCGTGCAGGCGGCCCGCGGCGTTGATGCGGGGCCCCAGGCGGAAGCCCACCTGTCCGGCGGTGACGGTGGCGTCCGGCTCCAGGCCGGCCACCTCCTTCAGCGCGCGGATGCCGGGGCGGCGGCCCTGGGACAGCTCCTGGAGGCCGTGCGCCACCAGGATGCGGTTGGCGCCGGTGAGCGGCACCACGTCCGCCACGGTGGCCAGCGCCACCAGGTCCATCAGCGCCTTGAGGTTGGGCTCCTTGCGCGTGGCGAAGAAGCCGTCGTCGCGCAGCCGCTTGCGCAGGCCCATGCAGAGGTTGAAGGCCACGCCGGCGGCGCACAGCACCTTGGTGGGGTACTCGCAGCCGGGCTGGTGCGGGTTGAGCACCGCGGTGGCGGGCGGCAGCGTGGGAGGCACCGTGTGGTGGTCCACCACCACGACGTCCAGGCCCATCTCCTTCGCGCGGGCGATCTCCGCCACGGAGGTGATGCCGCAGTCCAGCGTCACCAGCAGGCGCGTGCCGTCCTGCGCGATGCGCTCCACCGCGCCCACGTTGAGGCCGTAGCCCTCGTCCAGCCGGTGCGGGATGTACGTGGCGGGCGTCACGCCCAGCTCCTTGAGGAACAGGTACATGAGCGACGTGGAGGACACGCCGTCCACGTCGTAGTCCCCGTACAGCGTCACCTTCTCCTTGAGCCGCACCGCGCGCAGCACGCGCTCCACCGCGGCGCCCATCCCCTTCATCCGGAACGGGTCCGGCAGGTCCGCCAGCCGGTCCGACAGGAAGGCCGACGCCGCCTCCGGCGTGCGGTAGCCCCGGTGGAGCAACACCCTCGCCGCCAACGGGTGGAGCGACAGCTCACCCGCCAGCGAACCGACCTCCTGCTCGACGACATCTGGAAGCAACCACCGCATGAAAGAGGACAGTACCTCAGACGTCCGACCAAGGCAGTCCAACCCTCCCACACACATCGACATCCTGCACGCCCGTTCAGACGCACGCTCGGCTGCCTCCCTGCCCTCGACCTGCACGGCGGGTGTGCGGTGTCCGGCTCGAGCGCGCACTCGCGGACAGTGAGCCCGCATGCTTCGCGGCTTTCTCCGGGGCGGTGTCCTGATGGCCTGCGAGGGGGCCGCGCAGCCCGCGCTCGCGCTGAAGAAGCCGGAGGCGCCATCTTCAGGCCGTCCGCGAGCTTCGTGAACGGTTGCAGTGGGCGGAGCCTTCGAGCGGCGTGCCGACGAGCGGATGCAGCGCGCGGACGACGGCCCCGCGCCCATCACGCGCTGGGCGGCGCGGAGAGGCGGGCGTTGCGCGCTGCGATCGCCTCCCAGGTTGCGGGGCAGATCAAGTCGCCGCCGGGAAGCGCGATGGCCTGCGCGCGCTCGACATAGGGGCGCTGCCGCTGCTCGTATTCGGCGAAGGCCGCTTCGAGGTCGCGTCCGTGGCGGCGCAGCGCTTCAGCCAGCATGCAGGTCCCGGTGATGGCGAGGGACGTTCCGCGGCCGGAGAGCCCGGTCGCGCACGCCGCGGCGTCGCCTACGAGCACGACCCGGCCGCGATGCCACGTCGGCATGTGAATCTGGCTCACCGAATCGAAATAGAGCGCGGGATCGCGCAGAGCGGCGGCGACGATCTCGGGCACCTTCCACTCGTCGTGGCCGGCGAAAGCCTTCGCCAGGATCGCCTTCTGGGCGGCGAGGTCGTGGTAGTCGTAGTCGATCCAGGGCGAGCGAAAATTGAAGACGCCGAGCGCGCGGTGACGGTACCGGGCGATCCCGATCATCCGGCCGGGGACGTTGAACATCGGATTGACCCGGCCGGCGCTGACCTCCTCGGGGAGGTCTGTCAGCGCGATGTAGAACCCCAGGTGTTTGAGGTAGTCCTTCTCCGGGCCGAAGATGAGGCGCCGCGTCGCGGAATGCACCCCGTCCGCGCCAACGACGAGGTCGTAGCGCTCGCGCAGTCCCGACTTGAACGTCACGTCGACCCCGTCGCCATCGTCGTGCAAGGCCTCGACCCAGTCGCCAAAACGGATCGCGTTGCCCGCGGGCTGCGCGCGATAGAGCACGTCCCCCAGGTCCTCGCGCGGGATCTCGATGTCCTCTTCGGAGTCGTTGATCTCCTGCCGCGGAATGGCGGCGATCGTCTTGCCGTCGCGATCAACGAAGACGACCTCCTCGCTCATCGTCACGCGGCGCGCGCGGATCGCCTCGAGCACCCCCAGCTCCTGCGCCATGCGCACGGCATCACCGCGGATGTCGATGGGTGAGCCATTCACGCGCAGGTGCTTCGCGCGCTCGACCAGCGTGACGGAGAACCCGCTCTGGCCGAGCGCGATCCCCGCGCTGAGGCCGGCCATGCCTGCTCCCGAGACCAAGACCTTCATGGGCTGCCTCCTCCGGCTCCAACCGGCCACCTCGTTAAGATACACACTGTCTCCTAACAGCTGGCGGAGCGCTCCGCAACGCGTGGCCAAACCGCCCCGGAAGAACCAACATGGCGCGCATGGAACAGACCGGGGTGCGGACGCGGCGCCGTGGCGCAACACTCGAGGACGCGCTGCTCGCCGCCGCTTGGGCCGAGCTCGCCAAGACCGGCTACACGAACTTCACGTTCGACGCCGTGGCGAAGCGCGCGAACACCAGCCGGGCGGTGCTCTACCGTCGATGGTCGAGCAAGCCCAAGCTGGTCGGCGCGGCGATCGCCCGGGAGATTCAAAAGGACGAGGTGGTCACGCCGGACACAGGCTCGCTGCGCGGCGATGTCATCGCGCTGCTGACGCAAGCCAACGGACGTCGCGTCCGCCTGGCGATCACGCTCCTCGCCCACCTCGGCGACTACTACCGCGCCACGGGGACGAGCATCGCGACACTGCGAAAGTCCCTCTACGGGGATCGCGAGTCGACCATGGAAACCATCATCGAACGCGCGGTGGCGCGCGGCGAAGTGAAGCCCGGCGTGCTCAGCGATCGCATCATGCGCCTCCCGCTGGACCTCTTTCGGCAGCAGCTGGCCATGACCTACGCGCCGGTGCCGGCCGAGGAGATCGCCGGCATCGTCGATACGATCTTCCTTCCGCTGCTGAAGGCCCACGGCGCGCTCTGACCAACATCACCGCCACGGACGGCAACGGCGGCGGGCGGCTGGACGCGTCGCTCACGCCGGGCGCGAGCTCCTGAGAAAGCGAAGGGCCCTGCCTCCCCAGGTGGGAAGGAGGGCCCTCGTCGCTTCAGACCGTCGGACGGCTCAGGCCGCCTTCGGCTCCTGCTTCGCGCCGGGGTGCCCCTCGCGGGCGTGCGCGCGCTCGTCCAGCCAGATGACCAGCGGGCTGGCGATGTAGACGGACGAGTACGTGCCCACGAGGATGCCCACCAGCATCGCCATGGCGAAGTCGAAGATCTCGCCCACGCCGAAGATGAGCAGACCGATGAGCGACAGCGCCGTCACGCCGGAGGTGAGGATGGTGCGGCCCAGCGTGTCGTTGACCGCGATGTTGATGACCTCCGGCAGCGGCTTGCCCTTGTACTTCACCATGTCCTCGCGGATGCGATCGTAGATGACGATGGTGTCGTTCACCGAGTAGCCCACGATGGTGAGCAGCGCCGCGATGGACGTGAGGTTGAACTCGCGCCGGCTCACCAGGTAGTAGCCCGCCACCATGATGACGTCGTGAACCATGGCGAGCAGCGCGCCCGGGCCGAACTTGAAGTCGAAGCGGAACGCCACGTAGATGAGGATGGCGATCATCGAGTACAGCAGCGCCATGATGCCGCGGTTGCGCAGCTGCTTGCCCACCTGCGGCCCCACGTAGTCCACGCGGCGCTGCTCGAAGCCGGGCTTGTCGGAGCCCGCGCTCAGCGCGGCGAACACCTTGTCCGCCATGCCGCTCGCGACGACCTGGTAGTCGTAGCCGGTGCCGCCCTGGTTCGCGCCCAGGTCGCGCACCTCCTGCACGCCGATGCCCGCCGCCTCCACGGCCTTCTTCACCGCCTCCGCGGACATGGGCTGCGCGGAGCGGAAGTTCACGATGCCGTTGGCCATGTCGGCGTAGACGTTGCGCGTCTCGCCCAGGGCCTGGATGGCGGCCTTCGCGTGCTCGGCGTTCTCCTCGGTGAGCTGCGTGACGCCGCCCATGCGCAGGAGGAAGGAGTTCTCCTCGGCCGCACCCACGCCCTGGACGCTGACGTCGTGCAGCCCGCCGGCCTGGGCCTTCTCACGGACCTGCTCCGCGGTGGTGGGCGTGTTGTACTTCAGCTCCACCACCGTGCCGCCGGCGAAGTCCACGCCGAAGTTGAACCCCACCGCGGCGATGCCGACGATGATGGCCAGGTTGGCGAGCGTGGAGATGAAGAGCGCCGGCTTGCGCTTTCCAATGAAGTCGATGTGCGTCTTGTGCTTGAGAATCTGCATGGCGGCTTTCCCGAAGGCGCTGGAGGCCCGTTAGACGGACACCGACTGCGCGTTGCGGCCGTGGACGAAGTAGGTCGTGATGACGCGCGTCACCACGATGGACGTGAACAGCGACGCGAGCAGGCCCACGATGAGCGTGGTGGCGAAGCCGCGGATGGGGCCCGTTCCGGTGAAGAACAGGATGAAGCCCGCGATGAGCGTCGTCACGTGCGCGTCGAAGATGGTCCAGAAGGCGCGGTCGTAGCCCTGGTCCACCGCCGCGCGCGCGGACTTGCCGTGGGCCAGCTCCTCGCGGATGCGCTCGTTGATGAGCACGTTCGCGTCCACCGCGATGCCCAGCGTGAGCACGAAGCCCGCGATGCCCGGCAGCGTCAGCGTGGCGTTGAAGAACGCCAGCCCCGCCAGGATGAGCAGGCCGTTGAGCAGGAGCGCCACGTCCGCGATGAGGCCGGACTTGCGGTAGTACACCGCCATGAACACCACGACGAGCGCCAGGCCCACCAGCGCGGCCATGCTGCCCTTCTTGATGAGCTCGTCACCCAGCGTCGCGCCCACCTGACGGATCTCGCCCACCGTCACCGGCGCCGGCAGCGCGCCCGCCTTGAGCACCAGCGCCAGCGTCTGCGCCTCGCCCAGCCACTCCTCGAAGCTGCGCCCGCTGGCGCGGCCCATGGTGATGCGCGCGCGGCCGCCGCCGATCTTCTCGTTGATGCGCGGCGCGGTGTGCACGTTGTCGTCCAGCACGATGGCCATGCGGCGGCCCACGGCGGCCTCGGTGAGCTTCTCGAACTCGCGCGCGCCGGCCGGGTCGAAGGCGATGTTCACCTCCGGCTCGTTCATCTGGCTGACGGACGCGTCCGCGCCCGCCAGGCTCTCACCCGTGAGCGGCACGTTCTTGTCCAGCAGGTAGCTGCGGTACGCGCTGCACTCGTTCTTCTTCACCGCGCTCGCCACGCACTCGGTGACCACGTCGCGGCCCGGCGGCGTCTTGTCCTTCGCGTACGCCAGCAGCGCCTCGCGGTTGGGCGAGGACAGCTGCGGGAAGCCCTCGTCCTCGACCAGGGTGATGTGGCTCTCGGGCGGGGGCGGGTGCTGCTGGTACATCTGCGCGAACACCTGCGGGTTGGTGTCGTCCACCATCCGGAACTCCAGCTGCGCGGTGGTGCCCACCAGCTCCTTGGCCTGCTCCGGGTTGCTGCGGCCGGGCAGCGAGATCTGGATGGAGTCCGTGCCCAGCTTGCGCACGTCCACCTCCGCCACGCCCCACTTGTCGATGCGGCGGCGGATGACGAGCATCGCCTGGTCCACGGCCTCGTCGCGGAAGCGGTTCACCTGGCCCTCGTCCGGCTTGAGCACCAGCGTGCCGCCGTTGCGGGAGTCCAGCGTGAAGTCGGTGAAGGTGGCCAGGACCTCCTTCTGGATGGCGTCCATGGTCGCCGGGTCCTTCGCGGTCAGCACCAGCTGCAGCCGCTCCGGATCCGTGTCCGCCGTCACCTCGCCCAGCTTCTTGTCGTTGACGTAGGTGGAGATCTGCTGCCCGCGGCGCTCGGTGCGCTTCTGCAGGGCCGTCTTGGTGTCCACCCGCATCACCATGTGGATGCCGCCCTGCAGGTCCAGCCCCAGGTTGAGGCGGTACTTCGCGGGGGGCGCCCACTTGGGCAGGCGCTGCTCCAGCACGGCGATGTTGTTGCGCTCGCTGCGATCCAGGACCACCAGCGAGTAGTACGTCGGGACGAGGAACCAGATCGTCCCCAGCGTCACCGCGACGATCATTCCGAACTTCCACCACCAGCCGCGGTCCATCACTTCTCCTCCTTCTTCTCAGCGGGGGCCGCCGCCGGGGCGCCCGCCACCGGAACGGTTCCCTTCGCACTGACGGCCGTCTTGAGCACGCGCACGCGCACCCCGCTGGCCACTTCCAGCGTCACGGTGGTGTCGTCCACCTGGTGGATGCGCCCGAGGATGCCGCCGGACGTCACGACGTCATCGCCCTTCTTCAGCCCCGCGAGCAGGTTGCGGTGCTCCTTGAGCTGCTTCTGCTGGGGGCGGATCATCACGAAGTACATGATGGCCACCAGCACGGCGAGGAAGCCGAAGGTCCCCAGGGGGGAACCGGCCCCGGCCTGCGCGAGAATCAGGAAACTGTCAGCCACGTACTGCCTCGTCGTTTGGGAGGAAGGATTCGGGTAAGCGGCCCCGACCCGGCATACAGGTGGGGGCAAAACATCCGAAAGGGTGGCCTCTTAGCAAGGGCGCCCCATGTGAGCAAGTGAACGCCGGAAGCGTGGCAAACCCTTCGCCCGCTCACCGACCGCCTTTGCGTTCGGCCTCCTGCGCCTGGACCCTGGCCCGGAAGTCCCGGGCGAACGCGGCGAACCGGTCCTCCGCGATGGCGCGGCGCACCTGCGCCATCAGGTCCAGGAAGTAGTGCAGGTTGTGCAGGGTGTTGAGCCGCATCGCCAGGATTTCTCCCGCCGCGAAGAGGTGCCGCAGGTAGGACCGGCTGAACGTGCGGCAGGTGTAGCAGGAGCACGCCGGGTCCACCGGCCGGGGGTCCCTGGCGTAGGCCGCGTTGCGGATGACCAGCTTGCCCTCCGAGGTGAAGAGCAGGCCGTTGCGAGCGCACCGCGTGGGCAGCACGCAGTCGAACATGTCCACGCCGTGCTCCACGCACGTCACCAGGTCCAGCGGCGTGCCCACGCCCATGAGGTAGCGGGGCTTGTCCCGGGGCAGCAGCGGCGCGGAGTACGCCACGCCCGCGTGCATGGCCTCGGGGGCCTCGCCCACGGAGTAGCCGCCCAGCGCGTAGCCCGGCAGGTCCACCGAGCACACCTCCTCCGCGTGGCGCTTGCGCAGGTCATCGTGCAGGCCGCCCTGCACGATGCCGAAGAGCGACGAGCGCTCGCGGCTCCACGCCTTCACGCACCGGTGCAGCCAGCGCGTGGTGCGCGCCAGGGACCTCTCCAGGTAGGCGCGGTCCTCCGTGGACGGCGGGCACTCGTCGAACGCCATGATGACGTCCGCGCCCAGCGTCTCCTGGATCTCGATGGAGCGCTCCGGCGACAGGAAGTGCCGCGACCCGTCCAGGTGCGACTGGAAGGCGGCGCCCTCCTCGGTGATCTTGCGCTTCTCCGACAGGCTGAACACCTGGAAGCCGCCGCTGTCGGTGAGCATGGGCCGGTCCCAGGAGATGAAGCGGTGCAGCCCGCCCATCTCCCCGATGAGCGCCTCTCCGGGCCGGAGCATCAGGTGGTAGGTGTTGCCCAGGATGATCTGCGCGTCCAGGTTCTTCAGGTCGTCCGGGCCCACGCCCTTGACGCTGCCCACCGTGCCCACGGGCATGAAGATGGGCGTCTCAATCGGGCCATGCGGCGTGTGCAGCCGGCCGCGGCGCGCCTGGGTGCCGCTGGCGTCCTCGTGCAACAGCTCGAAGCGCACCAGCCCCGGGGGCACGCGGGTATCGCCCTTCTCCTTGCGCTGCTCGTCGACCACGGCACTCACTCCTTCACCAACATGGCATCGCCGTAACTGAAGAACCGGTAGCCCGCGCGCACGGCCTCCTGGTACGCGGCGAGCGTCCGCTCCCGGCCCAGGAGCGCGCTCACCAGCATCACCAGCGTGGAGCGCGGCAGGTGGAAGTTCGTGAGGAGCACGTCCACGTGGCGGAAGGCAAAGCCGGGCCGGATGAACATCGTCGTCTCTCCCGGGCCGCCGCGCAGCCTTCCCGTGTCCGGGTCGGTGGCGGACTCCAGCGTGCGCACCACGGTGGTGCCCACCGCGACCACGCGGCGCCCCTCCGCCTTCGCGGCGTTCACGGCGGCGGCGGTGGCCTCCGGCACGGTGAAGCGCTCCGGGTGCATGTGGTGCTTGTCCAGCGCCTCCTCGCGCACGGGGAGGAAGGTGCCGGGCCCCACGTCGAGCGTCACCTCCACACGCTGGACGCCCTTCGCCGCGAGCCTCGCGAAGACGTCCTCGGTGAAGTGCAGGCCGGCGGTGGGCGCGGCCACGGCGCCGGACGCGCGCGCGTACACGGTCTGGTAGCGCTCGGCGTCCGCGGCCTCGGGCTCGCGGGTGATGTACGGCGGCAGGGGCAGGCGGCCCGCCGCGTCCAGGAGGCTGGCGAGCGAGGTGCCCGGCGCCGCATGGAAGCGCACGCGGTACTCCCCTCCGCCCAGGGCCTCCAGGACTTCAGCGGACAGGCCCCCGGCGAAGGTGACGGACTGGCCGGGCTTGAGGCCCTTGGAGGCCTGGCCCAGGCAGACCCACTCGAGCGACTCCGGCGCGCCACCGAGCGCCGCCGAGGTGAGCGTGACCGCTGCGGCGGGACGCACCACCAGCAGCTCCACGCGGCCGCCGGTGCCGCGCTTCTGGCCCAGGAGGCGCGCGGGGATGACGCGCGCGTCGTTGAGGACGAGCAGGTCGCCCGCGCGCAGCAGGTCCACGAGGTCGGTGAAGCGCTGGTGGCTCCAGGCGCCGGTGGCGCGGCTGACGACCATCAGGCGCGACGCGTCCCGGTGGGGCAGCGGGGCCTGGGCGATCTGCGCCTCGGGGAGCTCGAAATCGTAGTCGGAGAGGAGGGACGACACGGGGTTGGCGCTTGTAGCAGCCCCCGCGCCCTCGCGGAACCGGAGAGGCCGTCAGTAGAGCTGTTGGAACTCGGCGCCCGGGTAGTAGTGGGAGAGGATCTCCCGGTACGTCTTGCCCTGGTCGGCGAAGGCCTTGGCGCCCCACTGGCACAGCCCCGCCCCGTGGCCGTAGCCACGCCCGGTGAAGACGTAGTTCTTGCCGGAGGCTTCCACGTCGAAGTCCAGGCTCTTGAGGCGCGTGTAGCCCAGCTTGCGGCGGAACTGCACGCCGTCCACCACGGTGCCATCCGACAGCGTCACGCGCGTAACCCGGTGCGTGGGCGTGCGGCCGGTGACCCGCATGCCCCCCGGCGGGGCCTTCAGCGCGCCGCGCAGCTCCGCCTCGGAGAGGGTCGCGGACCAGCGGCTGGCGGGCAGCTTGCCGCAGGGGCAGTCGACGGGCTTCAGGTACGGCAGGTTCCGCTGGAGGGCGTCCTGGCCGGACTCGGTGTGCCCCCCGCACGAGGCGTGGAAGTACGCCTCGATGGGGGCCAGGTCGTACGTGAGCACCTCGCCGCGGGTCGCGTCCACGGCGGCGCGGGTCTTGGCGTCCTCGCGATTCACCCCGCCGTACACCTGGTGGAGCACGCTGCTGCCCATGTGGAACGCGGCGCCATAGGCCTCCAGCTTCTTCTGGAGCGCGTAGGTCCGGGCGGCCACGGCCTGGGCCTTGAGGGCCTCCAGCGGGAAGGACACGGGCATCTCGCTGCCGAGCACCGCCGCCAGGTAGTCCTCCAGGGGAATGACGTTGATGAGCTGGAGGCCGTTCTTGAAGAGGCGTACGACGACGTCGCCGCGAACCTGCGCGGTGCCCGCCTTGAGGGGCTCGTCGCCGGGGCCGCCCGCGTCGGAGGACTCCAGGCCCCCCCGGAAGCGGATGGCGTCCCCCACCACCGGCGCGCCGTTGACCTCCAGCTTGCCGTTGCGGCGGCGCACGGTGGCCTGCCCCGAGGCAACGGCGACATAGCGCCCGTCCTCGGCGTCGGGGCCGAAGCCCAGGCCCCGGCCGCTCACGCGGACCTCGTCGCCGGGGTCGTCCATGGCAATGCGCATCGTCTCCACGGCGAACGCCCGCGACGACGCGAGCAGGAGCAGCAGCAGTGCCACACGTTGCAACATGGTCCAACAGTCTAGGGGCCGGGCGATCCGCCTCAAGAAATCGGCCGGGCGACCGGCCAGCTCCCCTGGAACCGCGCGCGAAAACCCCGGGCGGATGCCGCAGAATGGAGCCCAGTGACCGCCTCAGCTCCCGACGCCGCCCGCCTGTCCCCCGACGCCCTCGCCGAGGCCCTCCGCGCGCTGGAGCCCCGCACGGCCGCCGTGCTGATCCGCCGGCTCGTGGAGCGCCGCCCCCTGGCGGAGGCCGCGGCCTGGTACGGGATCTCAAGCGACGCCTTCTCGGTGCTCCTGCTCCGCTCGGCGGTGGCCCTGGCGCGGCGGCTGGGCCAGCCCGCGAGGCCGCCCGAGAGCGCGGAGGAGGCCAGCGCCTGGGAGCGGATGCTGGCCCTGGCCGTGGAGAAGGACACCGCGCCCGTGCCGGTGGCGCTCGCGCCCCTGGCCTGGCTGTGCCGGCGGGTGCGGGAGGTGGGGCCGGAGGTAGAGGCCGCGCTGGACCGGGCCGCGCAGGCCGACGCGGACTCACCCACGCAGGCGCGGGAGGAGTGGCTGCGGAGGCTGGCGGTGGCCGCGCTCCTGGCCCTGACGGCCTGGCTCTACTGGAGCCGCCCCCCGGAGCCGGAGCCCCGCCCCGAGCGCCGCATGCGCTCCCCCGAACGCCGCTGACTGGACGCGGCCACGAGCGGGCGCGTATGGGTAGGCCCATGCGAGCGACCTGGTCCTGGCTGGCCCTCCTCACCGCGGCAGTCACCCTGACGGCCTGCGCGAAGCACGTGGACACCCGGGTGGCCGGGGACGACGACGCGGCCATCGACGGCCTCGAGGCCCGCCTCGACGAGCTGCGCGCTCGCGAGCAGGGCGACGACCTGACGTGCGCGGAGCAATGCGACGTCTCCGCGAGGACGTGCGCCACGGCGGAGGAGCTCTGCGGGCTCGTGGAGAAGCAGTCGGACCGGGACGACCTCCCGCCGCGCTGCGCCAGGGCCCGCGAGCAGTGCGCGGGCGCGGGCGACGGCTGCGCGCGGTGTCAGGCGCCCTGAAGAACGAGCCATGCGCGGGCCCGGACTCCGTGCCTATGATGGGTCGGATCGAGGAGCCTCCCCATGACCACCCGACTCTCATTGATGCTCGCTGCTTCGTCGCTCGTGCTGGCGACCCCTGCCCTCGCGGAGGAGGAGGGCCTGACGCCGGAGAAGGTGGCGGCCATCCAGCGCGATGAGGCCGCGGCCGAGGCCAAGGTGAACGCCGAGCACGGCAACCGCAAGCCGTCGGAGATGAGCAACGCCGAGCGGGGCCAGGCCATCCGCGACCAGCAGAAGGAAGCCGCCAAGGTCATGGAGAAGCACGGCGTCTCCGCGAAGGAGTTCGCCACCTTCACGGCCCGGATGACGCCCGAGGACAACCAGCGCGTCGCCAACGAGGCCAAGCGGCTCGACGACAAGGAGAAGGCGGAGAAGGAAGCCGAGGCGAAGAAGCGCAAGGGCGACGGCGAGGTCCACATCCAGCAGGGCTTCAGCGACGCGGACCCCGTGGAGCTGGAGTCCACGGAGGACGCGGAGCCGTCCGTCGACGTCGACAGCAACCTGGACAGCATGACGGGGGCCCCGGTCGTGGAGATTGGCGACAACGCCGGCACGCCGAAGCGGTCCATCAGCCGCAAGTCGTCCAAGTCCTCGCGCCGCGGCAGGTAACCCCGCCGCGACACCGGACGACCTCCGGGGCCATCAGCGGCCCCGGATGCCAAGCTCCCGCGACCGCGCCTGCCACACCTCGTCGTAGGGGCAGGAGCAGTCGGTCTCCTCCGGCTCCGGATACGCGTAGGTCTCGCCCTTGTAGTTGCGGAACAGCGTCTCGCGCGCGCCCCGCTCGACGACGTAGTCGGGCTGGAGGGTGACCTTCCCTCCCCCGCCCGGCAGGTCCACCGCGAGGTGCGGCACCGCGAGCCCGCTGGTGTGCCCGCGGAGCTGCTCGAGGATCTCCAGCCCCTTGGCGATGGGCGTGCGCAGGTGCTCGCAGCCCTCCGCGACATCCATCTGGTGCAGGTAGTACGGCCGCACGCGGCTGCGCAGGAGCACGTGCGACAGCTCCTTGATGATGCGCGCGTCCGAGTTGAGCTGCCGCATCAGCACCGCCTGGTTCTCCACCGGCACGCCGTGGTCCACCAGCCGCTCGCACGCCTCGCGCGCCTCGGGCGTCACTTCCTTCGGGTGGTTGAAGTGGGTGATGACGTAGACGGGCGCGTAGCGGCGCAGCAGGCGCGCCAGCGAGTCCGTGACGCGCATGGGCAGCACCACCGGCACCCGCGTCCCGATGCGGATCATCTCCACGTGGGGAATCTCGCTCAGCGGCGCGAGCAGCGACTCCAGCCGCTCCTCGCTCAAGAGGAACGGGTCGCCTCCGGAGATGAGCACGTCGCGCACCTCGGGGTGGCTGCGCACGTAGTCGATGCCCCGGCGCATCTGGTCCTTGGTGAGCTCCGCCTCGCCGCCCTTGGTGATGCGCCGCCGCGTGCAGTGGCGGCAGTAGACCGAGCACGTATCGATGGCCAGGAACAGCACCCGGTCCGGATACTTGTGGACGATGCACTCCTCCGGGCGCGTCTTGTCCTCGCCGAGCGGATCCGCCAGCTCCCCGGGTCGCACCCGGGCCTCCGCGCGCACCGGGATGGACTGCATGCGCACCGGACACGACGCGTGCTCCGGGTCGATGAGGGACAGGTAGTACGGACTGATGCCGATGCGGAACAGCGAGGACGTCTCCTGCACCCCGGCGCGCTCCTCCGGGGTCAGGCGCACGTAGCGCTCCAGCTGCTCCAGGTTGCGCACCGAGTGACGCTGCTGCCAGCGCCAGTCCGCCCACTCCGCGTCGGTCGCGGAGGGGAACAACCGGGCCCGCCCCTCCGCGCTGAGCGAGGGACGAGGGGACGACAGGGGCGCCATGGCGCCCGCGGAGGAATCCATCACGCCGCCTTGGGCTGATCCCGCCACCACGCCTGGCCGGACTCCGGCAGCGTGTCGATGGGATCGAAGTACTCGTACTTCCGATCAAGTGCGCCGGCGTCGTTCGCTTCCACGCTCGTGCGGTAGTTCTTGGTCCAGTAGGAGATGCCGCGCTCGCGGTCGTACTCCGCCACCTGGTGCACCCAGCGCTTCCCCACGAACGGCACGTCACAGACGATGCGCGGCGTGGCGAAGCCCGGCATGTAGCCCATGATGTCGTGCTGGAGCTTCTGGGCCTGCGCCACCGACAGCCGCCAGTGCTCGCTGTTGGGGATCATGTCGCACATGTAGAAGTAGTACGGCAGGATCTTCGCGTGGTCGAGCAGCGTGAAGCACAGGTCCAGCAGCGCCTTCGGGCTGTCGTTCACGCCGCGCAGGAGCACGCCCTGGTTGCGCACGTCGCGGAAGCCCATGTCGAGCAGCTTGCGCACCGCCTTGCCCACCAGCGGCGTGAGCTGCTGCGCGTGGTTGACGTGCGTGTGCATCGCCAGGTCCACCCCGCGCTCCACGGCCTTCTTCGCCAGCCGGTCCAGCCCCGCCAGCACGTTGTCCTGGAGGAAGTGCTGCGGCAGCGCCATCAGCCCCTTGGACGCCAGGCGGATGTCGCGGATGTTCGGGATGTCCATCAGCGCGCTGACGAACGGCTCCAGCGCCTGGATGGGCAGGTTCGCGATGTCGCCGCCGGACACCACCACGTCGCGCACGGTGGGCGTGCGGCGCAGGTAGTCCAGCATCTGCTCGTAGCGTTCCTTCTGCCCCGTCGCGAACTTGTGCTTGGACACCTGCGGGACGTCGTTGCCCACCAGGTCCATGCGCGTGCAGTGGCCGCAGTACTGCGGGCACGTGGGCAGCATCTCCGCCAGCACCTTCGTCGGATAGCGGTGCGTCAGGCCCTCGACGACCCACATGTCCGCCTCGTGGAGGCTGTCACGGCTGGCGCGAGGGTGGTTGGGCCAGTCCGTGCGGCGGTCGGCGATCGCCGGCAGCATGTACCTGCGGACCGGGTCGCTCCACAGGTCCTCCAGGTTCATGGTGTTGAGCATCTGGGGCGGGACGAGGATGGACATCGTCGCCCGGTCCTTCTGATCCAGCTCCATGCTCGCGGCCAGGTCGTCCGGCAGCAGCGGCCCGAGCGCGGCCTTCAGCTCGCGCAGGTTCTTCACGGTGTGCTTACGCTGCCACACCGAGCTCTCCCACTCCGCCGCGGTGACGTCCTTGTAGCCCGGGATGCGCCGCCAGTCGGGCTCCACGAACTCCTTGCGAAGGGGATAGGTGAAAGGCTGCTGCGCGGGGCCAGCGTCCGGCTTGCCTCGAGTGGACATCGTGCTCATGGACACATCACCTCAACGTAAGGAGCGTCGTGGGCGAGGCGTCATAGCTTGCCCCCCGACATCCCTGCTCAACAATCGCCAGGGGCGCAAGATGCCCCATGGCGCAGTGCGTTCGTTCACTCCACCTTGACGTTGATGAGCTTGGCCACGCCTTCCGCCTCGACCACCACGACCTGGGGCTTGGTCGACTTCCCGTTGAGCTTGAAGACGACCTTGCGCTTGCCCACCGGCAGCGACAACGGATTGCCGAGCGGGACGGGGGTCACGCGGTTGGTGTTCTTTCCATCCACCCAGATTTGAGCGCCCGCTGGCGCGGTGCTGCAGGCGAACTTGCCCATCGCGGCGGGGGCCTTCGGCTTCGGCTCCGGAGCAGGCCTCGGGGTCTGCGCCACGGGCTTGGGCTTCGGCTCCGGAGCGGGCTTCGGCGTCTGCGCCACGGGCTTGGGTTCCGGCGGCGTGGGCTTCGGCTCCGGCGGCGGAGCCTCGGCCACCATGTCCACGGCGACACGCACCTCGGTGTCGCCGTTGGACGTGAAGTCGCCGGAGTACGGTTTGAAGCCCGCACGCTTCGCCGTGAAGGTGTACTTCTTGCCAATCTCCAGGTCGCCGAGCTTCGCGCCGGGCAGCTTGCCCAGGGACTTGCCGTCGACGGAGATCTCCGCGCCCTCCTGGCCCTCGAACAGGGCGGTGAACGTCTTCGGCGCGGGCGGCTCGGTGGGCGTCTCCGTCGTCGTGGGCGGAGGCGTGTTGTCCACCACCGGCGGCGTGGGCGGAGGCTCCTGGGTCTCTGGAGGCTTGGGCTCCGGGGGCTTCGCGTCCGCCTTCAGGCTGAGGAGGATGGGGGCCGCCGCCTGGCCGGCGGTGACCTCGATCTGCTGCGTCACGGGCTGATGGCCCGGCGCCGAGGCCGTCACGTTGTGGATGCCCGCGGACAGCTCGATGACCTGGTTGGCGTTCACCGGCTCACCGTCCACGAGGACGGTGGCGCCCACCGGCGCGACGAAGTTCACGGAGCCCGAGGACGAACCGCGGACCACGAAGATCACGGCGATGAGGAGCAGCAGGGCCCCGCCCGCGGCCATGCCGATGATGGCGGGCTTGGGCAGCGGCTTCCTCGGACCGGCGGGCGCCTTGGGCTTCTCCACCTTGGCCTTGGCCGCCGGGACCGGCTTCGCCGTCTTGGCGGCCCTCTGCGGGAGGGTCGCCGGGCCGTCGGCCTCGTCGTCGTAGGGCGGCTCTTCGCCCTCCTGCCCTTCGTCGCCGTAGTCCTCCGGGTCCTGCCCGTCTCCGTCGTACTCGTCGCCCTGGTCGTCGTAGGCGCCGTCCGGGTCCTCCTCTTCGGCCACCTGCGCGCGCAGGCCGTTGTGGCGCGAGCCCACCGGGACGGTGATGTTGCCCGTCGTCTCCTCCTCTTCCTCGGGCGCCAGCACCGGAGCCGCCGAGCCACCTCGGGAGCGCGAGGGAGGTGCCGTCGGCGCGGGACCAATCATGGTCGCGCCCGCGTAGGCCTCGCCGCCCTCGTCGCCGATGATGACCTGGGACTTGGGGCCGCTCCGGCCCTTGCCGCGAGGCGCCTCGTCCTGGGCGTAGGGGGAGGCGCTGGTGTGGTGTCCGGCCCGGTCGATGGGGTTCTCCGAGCGACCGGTGACGCTGTCGTCCACGACGACGCTGCTGTCCGCGACCCGGGTCTCCGGGCTGCGGAACGTGTGCGTGGAGTCAACGATCTGCGTCTTGTCCGCGGCGCCGTCCATCTCCGCCAGCTCTTCAGCGGTGGGCGGCGGGATGTAGCCAGGCGCGGGCTGGGCGGGCGCGGTGGAGGCGCGGCCCACGGGCGAGCCGGAGGCGGACGGCGCAGGCGACCTCTTCTGCGCGGTCGCACGGGGCGCCGCGGAGGGCGGCGGAACGGTCACCCCCGAGTGTTCGATCTGATCCGGGCGCTCGACGGAGGCATAGCGCTCCATCTTCTCCGCTTCGCGGAGCATGTCCTCGGCGAAGGCCTCCTTCATGAAGCCGGACAGGTGCTTCGACGAGTAGATGGCGTCCCCCGCGAGGAGGAAGCGCATCAGGTCTTCCTGGAGGTCCGACGCCCACTGGTAGCGGTCCTCGGGCTCACGCGCGAGCGCCTTGAGGACGACCTTCTCCAGCCCCGCGGGGATGTTCGGGTTGAACTCGCGCGGCAGCGGGATGTCCGCGTTGCGCACCTTCTCCAGCGTGGAGAAGTCCGACTCGCCCACGAAGAGCTTCTCGCCCGTGAGCATCTCGTAGAGCAGCACGCCGACCGCGAAGATGTCGCTGCGCCGGTCGATGGGCATGCCCCGGACCTGCTCCGGGCTCATGTAGCCGAACTTCCCCTTGAGGATGCCGGCCTGCGTCTTCTGCGAGCGGTTGGCGGCCTTGGCGATGCCAAAGTCGATGATCTTCACCTCGCCTTCGTACGAGACGAGGATGTTCTGCGGAGAGACGTCGCGGTGGATGATGTGCAGGTCCTGGCCGCGCGCGTCCTTCTTGCGGTGGGCGTAGTCCAGGCCCTCGCACATCTTGGAGACGATGAACACCGCCTGCGCGGTGGGCATGATCTCCTTGCGGCGACGGTAGCGCTCCAGGAGCGTACGGACGTCACGGCCCGCCACGTACTCCATGGCGATGAAGTAGGTGTCCTCGTGCTTCCCGAGCTCGTGGATATGCACGATGTTGGCGTGGTTCAGCTGAACGCTGATCCGCGCCTCGTCGATGAACATCGTGATGAACTCGTCATCCTCCGCCATCGTCGGGAGGATCTTCTTGATGGCCAGGATGCGCTCGAAGCCCTCGACGCCAAAGGCCTTCGCGATGAAGACCTCGGCCATACCGCCGACGTTGAT
The DNA here is from genome assembly GCA_023424585.1 of Pseudomonadota bacterium. Taxonomy (GTDB): domain Bacteria; phylum Myxococcota; class Myxococcia; order Myxococcales; family Myxococcaceae; genus Corallococcus. The sequence goes on along the minus strand of JAFADT010000279.1, from coordinate 533 downwards.
GCGCTCGAGGAGCAGGTACTTCCCAAAGAAGGTCGGCTTCTTCATCTCGCGGGGCTGCCCGGCGCCGGCGAGTACGGACCGCGGCAGGCGGTGCGCAGACCGGGGGGAGCAGTGACTCTAGATCCAGTGGCAACGGCGGTCAAACATCCACGATGACGCGATTCCCCAAGGAATCCGAGAACTTGGCCTCCCCTCGCCCCAGAACTGACCCACCCACGTCCCAGGCCCGCCCCAGCAAGCCCTCACGGCGGGGCCAGCTGCACGGTCCGCGCGATCAGGCCCCTCTCGGTTCTGGAGCGGGACGGGCCTCCAGGCGAGCGCGGAGCGACGCTCAAGGCAGGCGGCGTTGCTGGGGAAGCAAGCCCGCAAAGAGAAAGCCCCTGGCGCCAGGAAGGCGACAGGGGCTTTCAAGAAAAGAATCCGGCAGCGACCTACTCTCCCACGCGGTTTCCCGCGGAGTACCATCGGCTCTGGAGGGCTTAACTTCCGTGTTCGGGATGGGAACGGGTGTGACCCCTCCGACATTGCCACCG
>JAFADT010000250.1 GCA_023424585.1 Pseudomonadota bacterium | reverse complement strand
GCCCGGTGGCGCACCGACGGCACGCTGGAGTACCTGGGCCGCGCGGACTTCCAGGTGAAGCTCCGCGGCTTCCGCATCGAGCTGGGCGAAGTCGAAGCCACGCTGCTCTCCCATCCGGACGTGCGGGCCGCCGTGGCCGTCGTGCGCCAGGACGTCGCGGGAGGACCGCGCCTCGTCGCCTACGCCATCGTGCGAACCGGGGCGCTCGATGTAGCGGGGCTGCGCGCGTTCCTGCAATCGAAGCTGCCCGAGTACATGGCGCCCTCCGCCATCGTGCGCATGGAGGCCTTGCCGCTCACCTCCAGCGGCAAGGTGGACCGCAAGGCCCTGCCCGCGCCGGAGGCAACCACTCAGCGGAGTGAAGAGCCCATCGCCCCGCGCGACGACAGCGAACGAGCCCTCGCGGAGATCTTCGCGCAGGTGCTCGGCCTCGCGCGGGTGGGCGTGCGCGACAGCTTCTTCGAGCTGGGAGGCCACTCGCTGCTCGCGACCCAGGTGGCCGCGCGCGTGCGCGCGCGCCTGGGCCGGGAGCTACCGCTGCGCACGTTGTTCGAGGCCCCCACCGTGGAGGCGCTCGCCCGGCGCATCGCTCCGGCCGAAGCCCGGGTGCAGGCTCCGCCGCCGAAGGAGGCGACCGACCCCACCGGCCTCACGCCGCTGACCCGAGGCGTGCGGCCCGCCGTGCTGCCGCTGTCGTTCGCGCAGCAGCGGCTGTGGTTCATCCATCAACTGGGCGCCTCGGACGCGGCCTACAACATGCCGTTCTCGCTCCGGCTGGAGGGCACGCTCGACCTCGGCGCGCTCCAGCGGAGCTTCGACCGGCTGGTGCGCCGTCATGAAGCGCTGCGCACCACGTTCCGCGAATACGAAGGAGCCCCGGAGCAGGTCATCCACGCCCCCGGTCCGCTGCCGCTGCGCCAGGTGGACCTCACCGGCCTCCCGGACCTGGAGCAGCGCCGCGCCGAAGCGTCGAGGCTGGCCACGGAGGAAGCGCGCACCCCGTTCGACCTGGAGCAGGGTCCGCTCCTCCGGGCCCTGCTGTTGAAGCTGTCACCCACGGAGCACGTGCTGGTGCTGAACCTGCACCACATCATCTCCGACGGCTGGTCCACCGGCGTCCTGGTGCGCGAGATGGGTGCGCTCTACGCCGCCCTCTCGCGGAACCTGCCCGCCCCGCTGCCCGAGCTACCGGTGCAGTACGCCGACCACGCGCTGTGGCAGCGCGGTTGGTTGCAGGGCGCGGTGCTGGAAGCGCAGCTCGGCTATTGGCGGAGGCAGTTGGAGGGCGCCCCGTCACACCTGGAGCTGACCACGGACCACCCGCGTCCGGCGCGGCAGACCTTCCAGGGCGCCCTGATGCCACTCACCCTACCGGCCGCCACCAGCGAGGCCCTGGAGACCCTGGCGAAGCGCGAGGGCGCCACGCCGTACATGGCGTTGCTGGCCGCGTTCCAGGCCCTGCTCGGCCGCTACGCCGGTCAGGACGACGTGCTGGTGGGCTCGCCCATCGCGGGCCGCCGCCACGCCGAGTCCGAAGCGCTCATCGGCTACTTCGCGAACACCGTCGTCCTGCGCACCCGGCTGCGCGAGGACGACACGTTCCTCTCCCTGCTGACGCGTGTGCGGGACACCACCCTGGGCGCCTACGAGCACCAGGACCTGCCCTTCGAAAAGCTCGTCGAGGCGCTGCACCCCGCGCGCGACGCCACCCGCACGCCGCTCTTCCAGGTCACCTTCACGCTCCAGAACGCGCCATTGCCGCCGCTGGCCCTGCCCGGCCTGACGCTCCAGCCGATGAACGCCGACCCGGGCGCCATCCGCTTCGACCTGGAGCTGCTGCTACACCGCGCGCCCGAGGGCTACACGGGAGGCCTCAACTTCAACACCGCCCTCTTCACACCCGGCACGGTGGACAGGATGACCCGGCACCTGCGGGTGCTGCTCGACGCGGCGGTGGCTTCGCCCACCACGCCGCTGACGCGCCTGTCCCTGCTGACGGCCGAGGAGCGGCACCAGGTGCTGGTCACCTGGAATGACACCGCGACAGAGTACCCACGCGACGCCTCCGTGCCCGCCCTGTTCATGGAGCAGGCCGCGCGCACGCCGGACGCCGTCGCGGTGAGGATGCCCGCGACCTCAGGGGCCCTCTCGCCGGGAGACGCCGAGCCCGCCGTTGCACGGGAGCTCACGTATGCCGAGCTGGATCGACGCTCGAATCAGCTCGCGCACCACCTGCGCCGGATGGGCGTGCGCCCGGGTGACCGCGTGGGGCTGTGCGTGGAACGTTCGCCGGAGCTCGTCATCGGCCTGCTCGGCATCCTCAAGGCGGGCGCGGCCTATGTGCCCGTGGAGGCGAAGGCGCCAGCGGACCGCACGACCTGGGTGCTCCAGGAGGCGGGCGTCAACGTGCTCGTCACGCAGGAGGCGCTGGCGGATGAGCTGCCGGCGGTGACCGGGCTCCTCGTGCTGCTGGACGCGGAGGCGGACCTGATCGCGAAGCAGCCGGACACGCCGCTGGACGTGCGGGTGCCCGCGGAGGCGCTGGCCTACGTGATGTTCACGTCGGGCAGCACGGGCCGTCCCAAGGGTGTCAGCGTGCCCCACCGGGGCATCGTGCGCCTCGTCCGGGGCAACGGCTTCATCGCCTTCGGCCCGGAGCAGGTGTTCCTCCAGGCCGCGCCGGTCGCGTTCGACGCCTCCACGCTGGAGCTCTGGGGCGCGCTGCTGCATGGCGCGAAGCTGGTGCTCGCACCGCCGCGCGCGCTCTCGCTGTCGGACCTGGGCGCACTGCTCGCAGTGGAGGGCATCACCACGCTGTGGCTCACCGCCGCCCTCTTCGAACAGATGGTCCTTCACGAGGGCGCATCGCTCGCGGGCGTGCGGCAGGTGCTTGCGGGCGGAGACGTGCTGCCCGTGTCCCGAGTGCGCGAACACCTGTCACGGATGGCGCCGGACGCCGTGCTCGTCAACGGGTATGGCCCCACGGAGAACACGACCTTCTCCACCACGTACGCGCTGCGCGCGGGTGACGCCGTGGCGCGCTCGGTGCCCATTGGCCGGCCGCTGGCGAGCTCCACCGCGTGGGTGCTGGACGCGCACCTCCTGCCCCTGCCGCCGGGGCTCCCCGGTGAGCTGTACGTCGGCGGCGACGGCCTCGCCTGGGGCTACCTCCAGCGACCGGACCTCACCGCCGAGCGCTTCATCCCCCACCCCCTCGCCACCACGCCAGGCGCCCGCCTGTACCGCACGGGCGACCGGGCGCGCTGGCGCGACGACGGCACGTTGGAGTTCCTCGGCCGCACCGACTTCCAGCTCAAGCTGCGCGGCTTCCGCATCGAGCCTGGAGAAGTGGAGGCCGTGCTGCGCCAGGTCCACGACGTGCGCGAGGCCGTGGTGCTCGCGCGCGAGGACGTGCCCGGTGACAAGCGGCTCGTGGCCTACGTGGTCCTCGACGAGGACAGCGCCGGCACCGACCCCGTGAAGGCACATGCTCAGCGGCAGCTCCCCGACTACCTGGTGCCGTCCGCGTGGGTGGTGCTGCCAGCGCTGCCGCTGTCACCGAACGGCAAGGTGGACCGCAAGGCCCTGCCCGCACCCGAAGCACCCAGGTCGACCGAGGCAGCGCGCGAGGCTCCTCGCAATGCCCTGGAGTCCCAGCTCGCGGCCATCTGGGCGGAGGTGCTGCACCTGGACGCCGTGGGGGTCCACGACGACTTCTTCGACCTGGGCGGCCATTCGCTCCTGGCCACGCAGGTGGTGTCGAGGATCCGCGCGGTGCTGGGCGTGGAGCTGCCCCTGGGTGAGCTGTTCAACGCGCCCACCGTGGCCGCGCTCGCCGAGCACCTGGGCACTGTCGCGAACCGCCACGCGCAGGTGCCGCCGCTCACCCGGGCCCAGCGGCCCACACTGCTGCCGCTGTCGTTCGCGCAGCAGCGGCTGTGGTTCATCGACCAGCTCGAACCGGGCAGCGCCCTCTACAACATGCCCGTCGCCCTGCGGCTCCTGGGGGCGCTGGACGCGACCGCGCTGAAGGGAAGCCTGGACGCGCTGATGGCGCGGCACGAAGCCCTGCGCACGACCTTCCGCATGGAAGCGGGCCAGCCCGTGCAGCACATCCATGCCCAAGCCGCCGTGCCGCTGGAGCGAGTGGACCTGACGGCGCTGGAGGACGCCGAGGCCCGGCATCGCGAAGCGGAGCGCCTGGCGACGGAGGAGTCCCAGCGACCATTCGACCTGGAGCGCGGGCCGGTCATCCGCGCCCTGCTGCTCGAGCTCGGGGCGGAGGAGCACGTGTTGGTGCTCCACCTGCATCACATCGTGTCGGACGGTTGGTCGCTGGGCGTGATGGTGCGCGAGCTCACCGCCCTCTACGCGGCCCTGCGCGAGGGCCGCCCGCCCGCGCTCCCGGAGCTGCCCGTGCAGTACGCGGACTACGCGCTCTGGCAGCGCGGCTGGCTCCAGGGCGAGGCGCTGGAAGCGCAGCTCGGGTGGTGGACCCGGCAGCTCGAAGGCGCCCCCCGCGCACTGGAGCTGCCCACCGACAAGCCCCGGCCCGCCGTCTCCAGCCAACGCGGTGACACGATGTCGGTGCACCTGCCCCTGGGCCTGTCCGAGCGGGTGGAGGCCCTGGCGAAGCAGGAGGGCGCCACGCCCTTCATGGTGCTGCTCGCGGCCTTCCAGACGGTGCTGCACCGCTACTCCGGCCAGGAAGACGTGCTGGTGGGCACGCCCATCGCGAACCGCCACCACGCGGCGACCGAGGGCCTCATCGGCTTCTTCGTCAACACGCTGGTGCTGAGAGGAAGCATCAGTCCCCGGACGACCTTCCGGGAGCTGCTGGC
>JAFADT010000220.1 GCA_023424585.1 Pseudomonadota bacterium | reverse complement strand
ACTCCACGATAGGCACGGACTCCAGCGGCACCGGGACGGACACCTCCGGCTCCGGCACCACCACCACGCCGCCGCCCAGCAGCGGCGGCTCCGGCTACGACACGGGCAGCACGTCGCAGGACTCGACGCTGCCGCCGTCGGACATGGACACCGGCGGCTCCGGCACGACGGATGACTCCACGCTGCCGCCCGCCGGCAACGACAGCGCGCTGGACCCCGGCACCGGCGGCGCGGGCACCGGTGAAGCGGAGCCCGGCGTGCACGACGGCGAGGCGACCGAGCCGGGCACGGGCGGCTCCGGCATGTCCACGGACGACAACGCCATCCCGGATGACAGCACGCTGCCCAACGACTCCACGCTGGATCCGAACAACAGCTCCAGCACCCAGGGCAACATGACCACGCCGGTGCCGGACTCCAGCGGTACGCTGGCGCCCGACAACGGCACCACGCGGTAGTCCCGGGCGGGCTGGAGCTGGGAGCGCCCGCGACCCTCACCGGCCGCGGGCGCTTCGCCTTTTCCAGCGCCCGGCCTCCGCCGGGAACGACAAGACCCCGCCGACGCGCAGGGGCGTCAGCGGGATCATGGGGCCCCGAAGCCTCGACCTGCTCAGGTCACCTTGACGCCCGGCGACCAGGGCTGGCCGACGGGTTCGATGATCCGCGGGTTGCCGTTGTCACCCGGGCCATTGCCGGGACCGCCCCCCGGGTCGAAGGTCGACGGCACGTGGCGCTCCTCCGGCTCCTCCTCCGTCCCGGCTTCGCGCGCCGGCGTGGGAGGCAGCCCCTCCAAGGGAATGTGCAGCACGTCCTTCTTGCTCATGACGAACGCCTCCTTTCCCTTTCAGGTTGGGGTGCCCCCGAGCCATCCGCCACCGGGCGCCTCTCCGCCCGCATGCCCTCCTCGTCGGAATGTGTCGCTCCGGGGTGACAGGGAGCAGTCTGGGGCTTATCCAAAGAGGTCCACAGGCAGCGCGCACCCGAACCGAGAGCGTCCAACGCATGAAGCTGTTGCTGGCAGGCCGACGAGGAGCAAGCGACCCGCTGTTCGCCCCCCCGGAGGCGGCCCGGCCCTGGCTGCAGCGCGTGGAGGCCTGGGTCCAGCAGGCGGCCGAGGGCGTGCTGGAGGACAGCCGCATCGAGGAGGGTCCCCAGGGCGCGCCCGTGCTGCGCCTGCGCCTGCATCCGGCCGCCGCGGAGGTGGCGCTGCTCGCGGCGAGCCAGGAGCGCATCGTCGTGTCCGCGGACACCAGCGCCGCGGGCCCCGGCTACCACCGCTACGTGGTGGACCTGCTCAAGGCCCTGGGGGATCAGCAGGGAATCTCCTGGGCCCCGCCCGACGAGGACGTGGGCGTGGGCGACGCCACGGGCTACTTCCACACGGGTGACGCGAGCCAGGTGGAGGAGCACTTCCTGGGGTGGCTCCAGCACTCGGTGGGCCAGGTGCTGCGCATGCGCGGCCTGGGCAACTCCGGCTTCACGCTGTCCATGCACTTCGGCCACACCTTCCAGCACCCGGGCGCGCTGCTCACGCCGCTGGGGCCTCGCGACGAGCGCTGGCTGCGCACCGTGTTCGAGGAGCCCCGGCGCGGCGCGGACGTGTTCCCCTGGTGGAGCCCCGGCGTGGGCGCGCGCGAGCGCTTCACCCGCGCCCTGTGCCGCCTGTGGACGGACGTCGTCTGGCGCCCGCCGCTCCTGGACGAGGAGCGCCAGCGCCTGCGCGACGTGGCCCGGCTGCTGGAGCGGGCGTGGCGCGAGGACGCCTCGCTCCCCTTCCCCTGGCGGGAGTGGCAGGAGGTGCTCGGCTACCTGGGGCTGGGCGGGACGGTGGCGGAGGAGGTCCACCGCCGCGCCCTGGAGTCGCCCGGCGCGGGGCCGTCCATCGGCTACCGGCGGGGCTCCGTGCAGGTGGCCCTCCCCGAGGGCTGGGAGATCCGCATCCCCGGCTCGCTGGCGGAGACGCGCCTGGAGGACGGAAGCTGGGTGGCCCGCGACCACCGCCGCACCGTGCGCGTGGTGCCCCTGGCGGACTCCGCGGAGGAGCAGCTGGCGCCCACCAGTCCGGAGCGCCGGGCCCTGGAGCTGGAGCACCACGGGGCCCGCGTCAGCGGGCGCGCGTCCCTGCACATGGGCCCCGGCGAGTGCCGGCTGACGGCCCTGTGCCGCTCCGGCCACCGCCGCGCCCTCTGCGTCGTCAGCTTCGATGATCCGGACGAGCAGGACTGGGCCCTGAGCACCTGGCGCTCGCTGGACCACGCCGTCGCCGCCTGACGGACCGGAGCGGGGGCCGACACGGCCCGCCGCCCCCAGCGCCGTCCGGTGGACAGTCAGCACGCCCAGGCGTCTTGCCGCAGGGCGCCGTCGCACCCACATTCCGTCGGCAATTTCTCCACGGAATCGAGCGAGACGCATGAGCGGCAAGCGGGAAGTGTGGCCGGGAAAGCCCTGGCCGCGGGGCGCGACCTTCGACGGCGCGGGCACCAACTTCGCGGTCTATTCACAGGTGGCCACTCGCGTGGAGGTGTGCCTCTTCGACCGGGCGGACCCGGCCAAGGAGCTCGAGCGCTTCGACCTGCCGTCCACGACCGAGTTCGTCTGGCACGGCTACGTGCCGGACCTGGAGCCGGGGACGCTGTACGGCCTGCGCGTGCACGGGCCCTACGAGCCGGAGAAGGGGCACCGCTGCAACCCGCACAAGCTGCTCGTCGACCCCTACGCCAAGGCGCTGTACGGCGCGGTGGACTGGAAGCAGCCGGTGTTCGGCTATCCGCTGGAGCACAAGAGCAAGGACCTGATGCGCGACGAGCGCGACAGCGCGCCCGGCGTGCCCAAGGGCGTGGTGGTGAGCGACTTCTTCGACTGGGGCAATGACCGACGCCTGGACATCCCGTGGCGCAAGACGGTCATCTACGAGGCGCACGTGCGCGGCCTCACCATGCGCCACCCGGGCGTGCCGGAGCACCTGCGCGGCACCTACGCGGGCCTGGGCTCGCCGGCCATCATCGAGCACCTGCAGAAGCTGGGCATCACCGCGGTGGAGCTCCTGCCGGTGCAGGAGTTCGCGGACGACTCGTTCCTCAACGACAAGGGCCTGACGAACTACTGGGGCTACAGCACGCTGAACTACTTCTCCCCGGAGCAGCGCTACGCCAGCCGCAAGACGCCGGGCGGCGCGGTGGCGGAGTTCAAGTCGATGGTGAAGTCGCTGCACGCGGCGGGCATCGAGGTCATCCTCGACGTGGTCTACAACCACACGTGCGAGGGCAACCACCTGGGGCCCACGCTGTCGTTCAAGGGCATCGACAACGCGTCGTACTACTGGACCATGCCGGAGGCGCGGCACTACCTGGACTTCACCGGGTGCGGCAACAGCCTCAACGCCTCCAACCCGCAGACGGCGCGCTTCATCGTGGACTCGCTGCGCTACTGGGTGGAGGAGATGCACGTGGACGGGTTCCGCTTCGACCTGGCCACGGTGCTGGGCCGCGTGGGCAAGGGCGGCTACGACCCGAACGCGCCCATCTTCCAGATCATCAACCAGGACCCCGTCCTGAGCCGCGTGAAGCTCATCGCGGAGCCGTGGGACGTGGGGCTGGGCGGCTACCAGGTGGGCGGCTTCCCGTCGCCCTGGCACGAGTGGAACGGCAAGTACCGGGACGCGCTGCGCAAGTACTGGAAGGGCGACGAGAACCAGGCCGCGGAGGTGGGCTACCGGCTCACGGGCAGCGCGGACCTGTTCGCGGCGGCGCGGCGGCGCCCGCAGGCGTCCATCAACTTCGTCACCGCGCACGACGGCTTCACGCTGCACGACCTGGTCACGTACAGCAGCAAGCACAACGAGGCCAACGGCGAGCACAACCGCGACGGCGCGGACGACAACCAGGCGTGGAACTGCGGCGTGGAGGGGGAGACGGACAACAAGGACATCATCGCCCTGCGCGAGCGCCAGAAGCGCAACCTCCTGGCGTCGCTGTTCCTGTCCACGGGCGTGCCGATGATCGTCGCGGGCGACGAGATGGGCCGCACGCAGCAGGGCAACAACAACGCCTACTGCCAGGACAACGAGCTGTCGTGGGTGGACTGGAACCTGGACCCGAGGCGCCAGGACCTCCTGGAGTTCACGCGCAGGCTCATCCACTTCCGCGACGGGCAGCCGGTGCTCCAGCGCCGCCGCTTCTTCCAGGGCGAGCACCTGTGGGACTCCGAGCACAAGGACCTGGCGTGGTTCCGGCCGGACGGCACGGAGATGAGCGCGGAGGACTGGCAGAAGCCCTTCGTGCGCTCGCTGGCGTTCCTGCTGGGCGGCGACGCCATCCCCACGGCGGACGAGCGCGGCCAGCGCGTGAGCGGGGACTCGTTGCTGGTGCTGCTCAACGCGCACCATGACACGGTGACCTTCACGGTGCCGCCGCCGGGCGAGGGCGGCGCGTGGCGGCTGGAGCTCTACACGGCGGACGACAAGCGCGGCGACGAGGAGATGAAGCCCGGCAAGTTCGCGATGCTCGGGCGGTCGCTGGCGGTGTTCCGGAAGCCTGGACCGGGGCCCAACGGCGCGCCGTGATAGAGCAGGCGCACCTGTTGTCGAGGAGCGCACGGCATGGTGGACCCCAGGGGCAGCGAGAGGAGCGAAGAGGCCGCTGTCGCGCGGGTGTACGGGGAGATCGCCTCCGCGTACGAGGTGCTCTACCCCGCGCTGCACCGCTACGGCGACCGGGTGGAGCGCTTCCTCGCGGACGCGGTGAAGCCGGGCCTGCGCGTGCTGGACGTGGGCTGTGGCCCGGGCCTGCACACGCGCGGGCTGGACGCGTCCGTGGACGTGGTGGGGCTGGACCTGGCGCCGGAGATGCTGGAGCTGGCGAAGCGCTCGCGGCCCTCCGGCACGTGGCGCGTGCGCAGCTACCTGGAGCCGGTGCCAGAGGACCTGGGCGCGTTCGATGTCGCGCTGGCCATTGGCTGCCTGGACTTCTGTGACGACCTGCCGCGCGTGCTGGGGCACGTGGGCCGCGTGCTGAAACCAGACGGCCGGATGTTGTTCACGGGGCTGGAGCGCAGGCCCGGGTTGGAGGCGCACGAAGCGTCCACGCGACGGGTGCGCACGGCGGACACGGACGTGACGCTGCACCTGTGGAGCGCGGAGGAGACGGCGCGCGCGGTGGAGGCAGCGGGGCTGCGCGTGCGCGAGTACGTGCACGGACCCGGCTGGGAGCTGCTGGCCGAGGAGCGCGTGATGTGGTTCGGCTGGTGGGACGTGACGCGCGGCTGAACGGGGCGCCGTCAGGATTTCCGCACGCCCGCGTCCAGAGGCCCCGTCGGCAGCTTCAGGGGGCGCACGGGGTTGTCCCGAGGCGACCGTTTCCATGCGGGGGGCGCCTTGCGCCAGTGCATGAGACTCGGACGTTCCTCACGGCCATCACCTCCGGGTGTTCCTGCCGCCATCGAAGGCCGTACCGGTCGCACGCCACACCGCAAGGCGCGCATTGAGGCCCTTGACCGGGCAACAACGAACTCGCTCAACGGTAGAGCACGAGACTGCCACTCTCGATTTGAAGGTTCGACTCCTTCGTTCATCGGGACCCCGTCGTTTCCGCTGGTGTCAACGCGAGTCCACCGCGTCCACCTCCCCACGCCGCACACTGGCCGGCCGCCAGGGCCTCCGGAGGCTTCCGTGCTTCACGCGGAACGCTCCGGTCGCCGTCCGTGACCGGCATCCGGTGCGGAGGTTCGGGAGGCCGAACGTGGCTCCGGACGGTCTGTTCGCGCGACGCGCCCGTGGGACGGCGGGGTCTTTCCCTCCAGCAGCGGGGCTGCACTCTTTTCTTGTCGTCGAGGTGACGTGTCATGGGTATCGGTCGGGTGGAAGTGGCGCAGAACGAGCGGCTGTTCGTGGTGGTGAACGGGAAGGCGGAGCAGTACCTGGGGCCGGGCCGGCACTGGGTGGTGCGGCCGTTCCAGAACGTCCGCTTCGAGCGCGTGCCGCTGGAGCCACCGGTCATCCGGCTGGATGAGGCGAAGCTCGCGTTGGTGCCGGAGAAGGACCTCCAGGTGGTGGAGCTGGGCGCGGACGAGCGCGCGGTGGTCTTCCATCACGGCCAGCCGGTGCGGTGGCTGGGGCGGGGTCAGCACCAGGTGTGGACGGCGCAGCGGCTGCCCGGTCGAACCGGTCGGCCCGAGACGCCGACGGTGCGGGTGGAGCGCGTGGACGTGTCCGGGGTGGCGACGGAGCCCCTGCGGGACGAGGTGCGCGCGCTGGTTCCGTCCAACGACTACGTGGAGACCACGGCCACGGAGGGCGCGGTGGCGCTGCGCTACGTGAACGGCGTGCTGGACGCGGTGCTGCCGCCGGGCCGGCACGCGGCGTGGACGGTCGCGCAGAAGGTGCACTTCTCGGTCATCGACCAGCGCGAGAAGCTGCTCCACGTCACCGGCCAGGAGGTGATGACGAAGGACCGCGTGACGCTGCGGCTCAACCTGTCCGCGGCGTTCCGGGTGGTGGACGCGCGGCGGCTGGCGGTGGTGGCGCGGGCGCCGGATGAGATCCTCTACCTGGCGATGCAGCTGGCCGCGCGCGAGGCCGTGTCCACGCGCACGCTGGATGAGCTGCTGGCGGAGCGGGAGACCGTGTCCCAGGCGCTGTACGCGCAGGTGAGGTCAGGGGCGGAGGGAGTGGGCCTGGAGCTGCTGCGCTTCGGCATCAAGGACGTGGTGCTGCCGAAGGAGATGAAGGACCTGCTCAACCAGGTCATCCAGGCGCAGAAGCAGGCGGAGGCCAACGTCATCACGCGGCGCGAGGAGACGGCGGCCACGCGCTCCATGGCGCAGACGGCGAAGGTGCTCGCGGAGAACCCGCTGCTCGTGCGCCTCAAGGAGCTGGAGGCGTACAAGGACCTGGCCGCGAAGGTGGGTCAGGTGCACCTCGTGCTCGGCGAGGGCGCGGTGCCCACGCTCCAGCTCAAGGGCGGCTGACCCACGGCCGTGTGGCTTCGCGGCCACACGGCCCGTCGCTTCAGAGGGGAACCGGCGTTGGCCCGGGGACTGCAATGTCCCCGGGCACACCCTGAAACCAAGGTTCCCGACCATGCGAGTCCTGCTCGCCACGCTCTTCGTCTGCCTGCTGGCCGCCCCGGCCTCCGCGCAACCCTGCCCTCCGGCCGCGTCGCCCACCGCGGGCATCGCCCAGGGCACCCTCGTGGCGCGCTTCCGTGCCCAGCCGCAGGCGGCGGACACCCCGGCATGCCCGGACCCCGCGCCGCGCACCTTCAGCCTCAAGCACACGGAGGTGGACGCGGAGGTCAGCGGGTTCCTCGCGTCCGTCACCGTGACGCAGGTGTTCGAGAACCCCTACACCGCGCCCCTCGAAGCGCTCTACGTCTTCCCGCTGCCGGAGCTGGCCGCCGTGGACGGCATGGAGATGCACCTCGGCGAGCGCGTCATCCAGGGCGTCATCCAGACCCGCGAGCAGGCCCGCGACACCTACGAGCGCGCCAAGGCCGAGGGCAAGACGGCCGCGCTGCTCGACCAGGAGCGCCCCAACCTCTTCACCCAGTCCGTCGCCAACATCCTCCCGGGTGAGACCCTCCGCGTGCGCATCCACTACGTGGAGCGCCTCCCCTACGACGCCGGCACCTACCGCTTCAGCTTCCCCATGGTCGTCGGCCCCCGCTACATCAGCGGCACGCCGCTGCCCACGCGCCAGGGCGAAGGCGAGGAGCCCGACACCACCACCGTCCCCGACGCGAGCCGCATCACGCCCCCCGCGCTCGCCGACACGCGCAGCGGCCAGGACATCCAGCTCACCGTGCGCCTGGACGCGGGCCTCCCGGTCCACGCGCTGCGCTCCACCACCCACCGCGTGGACGTGACGCGCGACGGCCCGTCCCGCGCCACCGTGAGCCTGGGCCGCGATGACCGCATCCCCAACAAGGACTTCATCCTCGAGTACGTCGTCGCCGACGCCCTCATCCGCCCCGCCGTCCTCGTGCACCGCGACCCCGGCGCGGACCACGGCTACTTCCTGGTGATGCTCAACCCGCAGCTGGCCCCCACCCCGAAGGAGATCGTCCCGCGCGAGGTCTACATGGTGCTCGACACCTCCTGCTCGCAGTCCGGCCTCGCCATCGAGAAGTCCAAGGCCATCACCCAGGAGGTGCTCCACCACCTGATGCCCGAGGACACCTTCCAGGTCCTCAACTTCGACACGCAGGTGACCAGGTTCGCGCCCACCGCCGTCCCCGCCACGCCGGAGAACATCCAGAGCGCCCTGCCCTACGTCGCCAGCTTCTGGGGCGGTGGCGGCACCGACGTGCGCGTCGCCGCCCAGGAGGCCATGGTCCCCCCGAACGATCCCGCCCGCCTGCGCATGGTGCTCTTCATGACGGACGGCTTCATCGGCGCGGATGAGCAGGTGCTCGGCACGCTCCAGGACCACCTGCGCGAGGAGACGCGCATCTTCTCCGCCGGCGTGGGCTCCAGCACCAACCGCTACCTCATCACCAAGATGGGCGAGCTGGGCCGCGGCGCCTCCACCCTCGTCAACCTCGACCGCCCCGAGGAGGACGTCGCCCGCGAGTTCGAGCAGCGCATGCGCGGCCCCGTCCTCACCTCGCTCGTGGTGGACACCGACGGCCTGCCCGTCAGCGACGTGTACCCGAAGTCCGTGCCGGACCTCTTCGCCGGTCAGCCGCTGTTCCTCGTGGGCAGGTTCACCGGCACCGGCGACGGCGTCCTCCGCATCTCCGGCCGCGTGCGCGGCGAGGTCCGCCACTTCGACGTGCCCGTGCACTTCCCGGAGGTCGCGCCGGAGCATGACTCGCTCAAGAGCCTCTGGGCCCGCCAGCGCATCGAGGAGCTCACCGTGGAGGGTTACCGTGGAGAGACGCCCGAAGTCGTGCGGGGCATCACCGACACCGCGCTCCAGTACCACCTGATGAGCCGCTACACGTCCTTCGTCGCGGTGGAGCAGGTGGCCCGCACGAGCCCTGACGGCGAGACGGTCCGCGAGGTGGTCCCCGTGCAGCTTCCCGACGGCATGGTGTCCGGCGCGCTCAGCCGCGAGGAGATCCCGCCCGGCGACCCCATCATCTCCGTGCGCGCCCCGCGCGACGCCCGCCGCGTCACCGCCTACTTCCCCTTCGGCCTGGTGAAGCCGCTCACGTTCGACCCGCTCACCCGTTCGTGGCGCGGCCGGTTCCTCGTGCCGCTGGGCATCGAGGATGGCTACTACACCGTGTTCATCATCTCCGAGCTGGCGGACGGCCGCGTGGAACGCAGCGAGGTGCGCTACCGCCTGGACTCGCAGGGCAACGACTTCGAGGTCGTCCTCTCCCAGAAGGAGCTCCACCCCGGTGACACCCTGATGGTGGACGTGGACGCGGTGGAGGCCACGCAGGAGGTCAGCGTGTACGGCGACCTCTTCGGCGAGGACCAGCACCTGCTCGACACGCGGGACCGGCTGCGCTTCACGAAGTCCCTGGTCGTCCCCGAGGGCACGCCGGCCGGCGCCTACGCGCTGGTGTTCGTCGCCCGCGACGCCGCCGGCAACCGCTTCGAGCGCCGGGAGACGCTGAGCGTCATCCACGCGCCGCGTGACTGACCCGCGAATCAATCTCGGCTACCCTGGCGGTCCGTTTCGGCCCCGCGCCCGCACCGGCGCGGGGCTGTTTCTTTCGCACCTGGCCGCGAGGAGTCCTTCGATGTCGTCGTCCCTGCACTACACGCCCAACCTCCGCGATATTGAGTTCAACCTCTTCGAGTTCCTCGACATCGGCCACACGTCGCTGGGCAAGGCGCCCTTCGGGGACCTGGACGAGACGGCGGCCCGGCAGACGCTTCAGACGTTCGCGCAGCTGTGCACGCAGGAGCTGGCGAAGAGCTTCGACGAGTCCGAGCACAACCCGCCCAGGCTGGAGAACGGCGAGGTGAAGCTGCCCCCCGGCCTCAAGGCCGCGATGGGCGCGTACTACGACGCGGGCATGCACCTGTTGGAGACGCCCACGCACCTGGGCGGCCTGGGCGCGCCGCCGTCGCTGGGCTGGGCCGCGTTCGAGCTGCTGCTGGGCGCCAACCCCGCGCTGGCGTTCTTCACGCTGGGCAACCTGCTGGCGCGCGTCATCGACAAGCTGGGCACGGAGTCGCAGAAGCAGCGCTTCCTGCCGCACATCCTGGACAAGCGCTGGAGCGGGTCCATGGTGCTGACGGAGCCGGACGCGGGCAGCGACGTGGGCGCGGCGCGCACCAAGGCCCGGCACGTGGACGGCGACGTCTGGGAGATTGAAGGCGTCAAGCGCTTCATCACCAACGGCGAGTCGGACATCGCGGAGAACATCATCCACATGGTGCTGGCGCGTCCGGAAGGCGCGGCGCCGGGCACCAAGGGCCTGTCGCTGTTCGTGGTGCCCAAGTACTGGGTGAACGAGGACGGCAGCCTGGGCGCGCACAACAACGTCGTGTGCACCAAGCTGGAGAAGAAGATGGGCCTGAAGGGGTCCGTCACGTGCGAGCTGACGTTCGGCGACGGCAAGCCCACGCGCGGCCTCCTGCTGGGCGAGGTGCACGACGGCATCCGGCAGATGTTCCACATCATCGAGAACGCGCGCATGGCGGTGGGCCTGAAGTCCATGGCCACGCTGTCCGCGGGCTACTTCCGCGCGCTGTCGTTCGCGAAGGACCGCGTGCAGGGCAGCGACCTGGCGAAGGCGCGCGACAAGACGGCGCCGCGCGTGAACATCCTCCAGCACCCGGACGTGCGCCGCATGCTGATGGCGCAGAAGGCGCACGCCGAGGGCCTGCGCGCGCTGGCCCTCTTCACCGCGTCCGTGCAGGACCAGGTGGAGTTGCAAGGCGGCCACCGCTCCACGGCTGCGGGCGAGGCGGACGTGCTCAACGACATGCTGCTGCCGCTGGTGAAGGGCTACAGCTCGGAGAAGGCGTATGAGCTGCTGTCGCTGTCGCTCCAGGTGCACGGCGGCTCGGGCTTCCTGACGGACTACCCGGTGGAGCAGTACATCCGCGACCAGAAGATCGACTCGCTCTACGAGGGCACCACGCACATCCAGGCGCTGGACCTGCTGATGCGCAAGGTGGCGCGCGACGGCGGCGCGACGCTGATGGGGCTCCTGGAGCGCGTCCGCGCGACGGCGGAGGGAGACGAGGGCGGTCCGGAGCTGAAGGCCGAGCGCGCCGCGCTGGGCGAGGCGGTGGGGCACCTGCAGACGCTGCTCGGCACGCTGATGGGCAAGCTGGGCGAGTCCGTCTACCACGTGGGCTTCCAGGGCAACCGCGTGCTGTTCGCCGTGGCGGAGGTCATCATCGGCTGGCTGCTGGTGCGCCACGCGGCCGTGGCGCTGGAACGGACGAAGACCCACCCCGGCGACAAGGCGTTCTACGCCGGCAAGGTGGCCAGCGCCCGCTGGTACTGCCACGAGGTGCTGCCCGGCATCGCCCACGCCGCGCGCATGGTGGAGAACGGCAACCTGGACCTGATGGACCTGCCGGAAGAGTCGTTCTAGGCGTGATGGCCCCGGGCCGCGGGTGCGGCTCCGGGGAGACACACCGCGCTGGCCCGGAGTTCGCAATGGGGGTGGAGCATGATGCTCTCCACCCTCACCGCGCTGACCCTGGCCGCCACCGTCACCAACACCGAGGCCGTGCACGACCTGGCACCGTTCGGCGGCCACGTCGTCGCGTGCACCGAAGGCGGCCTGGAGCTGTTCACCCCCGCCGGCCGGCCGGTGCGCGTCCTCACGGTGGAGGACGGGCTCCCCAGCCACTCCTGCCGCGCGCTGGAGTCCACCGGCGACCGGCTCTTCGTCGCCACGGATGAAGGGCTCGTGTCGCTGGACGCCCGCTTCCAGGTGACGCCCGTGCTGGACGTGCGCTGGCAGGCGCTGCCTCCTGCTGACGACGCGAGCACCTCTGACTACGTAATCCGGTTGGAGTCGCTGGCTTCGGTGCTGCCTCCTGGCGTCACGTATACGGCGTTCTCACCGCGCTTCGCGGGCACGGCGGAGGGGCGCCTGTTCGAACTGGGCACGCAGCGCGCGTGGTCGCTGCCGGGGCCGGTGCGCTTCATCTCCGACACGCGCGACGGCGTGGACGTGGGCACCACCGAGGGCGCGTTCTCCATCAGCGCCACCGGCCGGCTCTCCGCGCTGCGCGACGTGCCCACCGGGCCGCTGTCCTTCACCGTGACGGAGCAGGGCGTGCGCATCGTGGGCAGCCAGGGCGAGGTGCACGCGTGGGAGACGGAGTCCGTGCCCCTCCAGGCCGTGAGCGTCCCCAAGGGCGCCACCGTGCTGCGCGAGGGCTGGGCGGGCACGCGGACCTCGGGCGTGTTCCTCCAGGAGAAGAAGGGCTGGCGCCGCGTCACGCCCACCGGGCAGCTCTGCGGCAATCACATCACCGCGCTCGCACGCCACCAGGGCCAGCTCGTGGTGGGCACGTTCGACCGGGGCGCCTGCATCCAGCGGGAGGATGGAAGGTGGCGGACCGTCCGCACACCTTCACTCCCCAGCGACCAGGTGCTGGGCATCACCAGCGACGGGCCGAACCTCTACGTCGCGACGACGTATGGCCTGGGCTTCCATGATGGGAAGACGTGGACGCAGATCGCGTACGGCGCTCGCAACCCCGTGGCGCTGGGGAAGCTGTCCGTGCTCAACGTGTCCCAGATGGATGAGGGCGTCGCGCTGGTGGACGGCCGGGGCATGTCCCTGGTCACCCCCGGGACATCCCCCCTGTCGCTCGTGAAGCGGCTGCCGCTGCCGAAGGAGTGGAGCAAGCACCCTTCCGTCGCTGAAGCCTCGGGCCGCTTCCTGTGGATGGGCAGCGAGGACCGCGGCCTCACGCGCTGGGACGGCGCGACGTGGCAGCGCTTCCATGACGGCCGCGACCTCACCGACAACTGGATCACCGCGCTGTCCGTCGACGCGCAAGGACGCGCCGTCGCGGGCACCTGCCAGGACGGCTTCAACTACTTCGACGGGGCGAAGTGGACGCGCGTGCGCGCCGCGTCCGGGCTGCCCTCCCCCGCCAGCGTCTCCGCCGCGCGCGTGCCGGGCGGGGCGCTGGTGGGCACGCTGCTCGGCGCTGCGTACTTCGACGCGGCCACCGGGGAGACGCGCGCCCTGCCGAGGCTGGCCGACCCTCGCGTGTACGCGGTGCTCCCCGACGGCGACTCCGCCCTCTTCGGCACCGAGGGCGGGCTGTCGAGTGCGGCCTGGAAGGCCGTCTCCGCTCCCGCCCTCAGCCAGCGCTAGGCCTTCGGCGCCGTGCCCCGCGCCGCCAGCTCGCGCTCCACGTACAGCCGCAGGATGTGCATGAAGTCCTGCGCGTTCGTCACCACGCCGAAGGCCTGGTGCGTGCCGCGGTCCTTCAGCTTGCTCACCACGAACTCGGACGAGTCCACGCAGATGGTGGGCAGCTCCCGCAGGCTGCCGTCCTTCTCCGTCACGAACGCCGGCAGCATGTTCCCCGTCGCGATGGCGTGCAGCGCCGTGGCCACCAGCACCGCCATCGTCGCCTTCACCGCGTGCCTTCGCATCGCGTCCTGCGCCGCCAGGTTGTCCGTCACCACGTCCGGCAACGGCCCGTCATCCCGGATGGACCCCGTCAGCACGAACGGCACCCCGTGCTTCACGCACGCGTGCATGATGCCGTTGGTGATGACGCCCGCCTCCACCGCCTTCGCGATGGAGCCCGCCTGCCGCACCCGGTTGATGGCGCGCATGTGCAGCCCGTGCCCGCCCGACGTCGCCTCGCCCGCGCCGCTCATCCCCAGCGTCGTGCCGTAGATGGACGCCTCGATGTCGTGCACCGCCACCGCGTTGCCCGCGAGCAGCGCCCCCACGAAGCCGTTCTCCACGAACCACGTCATGTCCGCCCGCGCCCGCGAGTGCACCAGCGCCGGCCCCGTCACCCAGATGGGATAGCCGCCCCGCTCGCGCTCCTCCACCAGCAGCCGCGCCATGTGCGCGTAGTCGATGGGCTTCTCGCGCGACACCTCGCTCGTCATGAACTTGAACTCGCCCTCCCCGCCCTCCGACAGGTAGGCCATGTTCACGTAGACGCCCTCGCTGCCGTCCTCCGCCTTGCCCACCACCACCCGCTCGCCCGCGGACACCCGGCGGCCCTCGCGCACCCAGAGCTCCCCCTGCGCGTCCAGCACCAGCGCGCCGTCCATGCGCGGCTCGCGCGGCATCCGCCACCGCCCGTCCACCCGCACGTACGTGGGCAGGTTCGTCGTCGTGAAGAAGCCCTCCGGCAGCACGCCGTCCGCCGGTGCCGGGGTGAAGCGCGCGTCCGGGAAGCTGGCGAACCGCGCCGCCGCGAAGTCGGGATGAGCAATGGTCGTCACCCCGCCACCATGCGTGGGCGCCCCCACCCGTTCAAGCGCGCCGCGCGTCCCCATCCCCTCGGAATGTTTCCCCTTTCATAAGAGCCACCCACCTGGACGCCGCCGAGCGCGCCCGCATCGACGCGAAGCAGGACGCCCTCAGCCGCCGCATCGCCCGCCAGAAGCACGACGGCCAGAGCCGCTAAATCCCCTGAAATTGCGCACCGCGACAAGGCCTCCCCGGGCGGCACCCCCGGGTGCCCCATGGCCGGTGCGCGCCCTGCTCCGGCCGGGGATTCCACTCCGGGTGCGCAGCGTCGCCCACATGCGCGGGCCTGGAGTGAAAAAGCGGCTGGGGGACGCAACCCCGGTTCTTGAATGCCGAGAATGGAAACAATCGCAGCCGGTGACCGCCGTCGGGTCACTGCTCCCCTCTCGGAGCCCCCCATGAGCTACCGCATCCAGTCTGGTGACACCCTCTCCGCTCTGGCCCAGCGCTACGGCACGTCCGTGGACTCGCTGATGAAGGCCAACCCGCAGATCACCAACAAGGACCTCATCTACACGGGCAAGACGCTGAACATCCCCGGCT
>JAFADT010000189.1 GCA_023424585.1 Pseudomonadota bacterium | reverse complement strand
TGAGCCGCGAGCGGCGGAGCGGCGCCACCAGGTCCCGCACCGCCGTGCGCCCGGGCCTGGCGTCCACGAGGAAGCCCCCCGCCGCCAGGAGCGCCTCCAGCGTGGCCTCCACGCGGGCCAGCTCCGCGTCCGTGGCGGCCAGGGGCAGGGGACCCGGCGGCGGCGCGGTGTCCGCGAGGTGGGCCATGCGGACCTCGTAGGCGTAGAGCAGCACCGCCTGCGCCAGGTTGATGGAGGGCTGCTCCGGCGCGGTGGGCACCGCGGACAGGTCGTGGCAGCGCTCCACCTCCGCGTTGGTGAGGCCGCTGCGCTCGTCCCCGAAGACGAGCGCCACCGGCCCCTGCTTCGCCCTCGCCACCAGCTCCTCGCCCACGGCCCTGGGCGCCAGGCGGCGTTTGCCCTCCACCTTCCGGGAGCTGGTGCCCACCACCCAGACGCAGTCGGACACCGCCGCGTCCAGCGTGTCCGGCCGCTTCACCCCCCCCAGCACGTCCTCGGCGTGCACCGCGAGCCGGTGGGCGGGGCCCAGGTCCTCCACCTCGGGCGTCACCCAGGCCCAGTCGGACAGGCCGCAGTTCTTCAGGGCGCGGGCGGCGGCGCCCAGGTTCTCCGCGTTGCGCGGGCGCATGAGGACGAATCGGACGGGCAGCACCATGGCGGCGCACCCTACCGCCCCGGTGGCCGGGCAGGGACCCCAGTTGACCGCCGAGGTGTCTCACCGCCACGCTGCACCGCGAAATCCCGCGTCCCGCGCGCAGTCCAGGGGCCACCCGCGAGTGTGGCTGCCCGGACACCCTGTGGGCCCGCGGACGCGCAGGGGGGAGCGCCGGCACGTGGTCGCCGGGCCGCACCTCCCGTGCGCCTCCGAGGACCCCACGCGCGGCACGCGGCATGAAATCGGCTCCGCCGCCACCCCTGGAGGAAACATGTCCCCGCAGTCCGCTGTCCCGCCGAAGGCCGCGCGCGCACCTCGCGCCCGCTGGCTGCTGTCGGCGTTGCTCGTGGGCGCGCTCGCCGCGGGCTGTCCGCAGCAGCCGGAGGCCCCGACGCCCGGCGCGACGTCGCAGGCCCCGGATGCGTCCACGCCGGCGTCAGACTCCCAGACGTCACGGGCCCCGGCGGTGACGCCCTTCATCCACGAGCTGGCCAGCGAGAACGCGCTGCCCACCGGCGTCACCATCGAGTTCGCCCTGCCGGTGCGCCCCCGCTACGAGTCCGTGGACGGCACCGTCGTCACCGTGACGCCGGAGGTGCCCGGGACCTTGCAGTGGACGGGGCCCTCCTCGCTGCTCTTCACGCCGGCGACCGGCTTCCAGGCGGGCGTCACGTACACGGTGTCGGTGGAGCAGGTGAACACCGACGCGGGCCTCCTCAAGCCGCCGTCGCCGCGCGAGTGGCGCTACACCTTCGCCACCTACGCCTTCAAGTTCGCCCAGCTGTCCCCCACGCGCATGGACCTGGTGAAGGGGCAGGTGGAGCTGAACGTGGACTTCACCGGCCCGGTGGACCTGGCCGCCGCGCGCTCGCGCTCCACGTTCCGCCTGGGGGAGACCGTCCTCTCCGACGTGAAGTGGAGCATCCGCGCGGGCCGCCCCAACTCGCTCGCCGTGGTCCTCTCCCACCCGAAGCTCAAGGCCGGGGCCACGGTGCGCTACGCGCTGGGCGCGGGCCTGACGCCCTCGGGCTCCAGCAACGCCCCCGCGGCCCCGGCGGCCACCGCCACCCTGCCGCTCAACGGCGGCAAGCGGATGGACATCACCTTCATGAAGCTCGAGGAGGGCACCAACGGCTTCTACGTGGAGCTGAGCTGCCGCGACGTGGAGTCGGACGCGCCGCCCAGCCCCGTCGACGAGCAGTGGGACTCCTACTACTACGACAACGACAACCGGGGCTGCTCGCTGAGCGAGGCCACGGCCCAGGAGGCCATCCGCATCAAGCCGAAGGTGAAGTTCTCCGTGGCCCCGTCGCGCCGCGGCTTCCGCGTCTTCGGTGACTTCAAGCGCGGGCCGTACACGCTCACCCTCGCGGAGGGCACCGTGTCCGAGGGCGGCGGCACGCTCATGGGCGCCTGGTCGCGCGGCATCTCCGTGCCCGCCCGCCAGCCCCAGGTGCGCTTCACCTCCAACGGCCGCTACCTGCCGCGCAGCGCGTGGCGCAACCTGCCGCTGCAACACCTCAACCTGAGCGAGGTGACGCTCACGGTGCGCAACGTGCCGCCGGAGAACCTCGTCTTCTGGATGAGCCAGGAGTACCAGGAGAACGCCGACGAGCGGACGAGCAACGTCCTGGTGGAGAAGGTCCTCCCGCTGAAGGCGACGCCGGACGCGCTGCTCACCACGTACATCGACGTGGCCTCCCTGGTGCCCGCGAACACGCGCGGCCTGGTGGAGGTGCTGGTGCGCTACGGCGACTACCGGGCCGCCGCCCGCATCCTGCTCACCGACCTGAGCCTCGTCGCCAAGCGCGGGGGACCGGCGCCGGGCTCGCAGGACTCGGGCGAGGTGTGGGTCTGGGCGCTGGGCCTGGAGAGCACGGAGCCCCTGGGCGGCGCGGAGGTGACGCTGGTGAAGAAGAGCGGGCAGGTGGTGGCCCGCTGCACCACGCAGGGCGAGGCCGGCTGCCAGCTCAAGGTGCCCGCGCCGGGCGTGGACTCGAGCCAGCCGTTCGCGCTGGTGGCGCGCAAGGGCGACGAGCTCACCTACCTCAAGTACGACGAGCTCAAGACGGAGATCGCCAACTCGGACGTGCAGGGCGAGCCGTACCGCGGGGAGCAGCCCTACCGCGCGTCCGTCTGGTCCGACCGCGGCGTGTACCGCCCCGGTGACACCGCGCACGTGGCGGCGGTGCTGCGCGGCCAGGACTCCCTGGCGCCGCCCGCGGGCATGCCGGTGGAGGTGCACGTCATCGACTCGCGCGAGCGGGAAATCCGCAAGGAGACGCTGAAGACGAACGCGGCGGGCGTCATCGCGCTGGATCAGCCGTTCGCGGCCTTCCAGGACACGGGCCGCTACTCCGTGCGCCTGAGGGTGGCGGACCGCGACGTGGCCTCCTACGGCTTCAGCGTGGAGGAGTTCGTCCCGGAGCGCATGAAGGTGACCGCCGCCGCGAAGGCGCCGGGCTACCAGCAGGGCACGGCCATCCCGGTGGACGTGGAGGCGGCCTACCTCTTCGGCGGCTCGGCGGAGGGCAGCGAGGTGGAGCTGACGTGCCGCCTGGACCCCGTCGTCTTCGCGCCGAAGCAGAACACGCAGTACACCTACGGCCTCTGGCGCCAGGACGGCGGCACGCCCCGCTCCGTCACGCTGGGCCAGGCGAAGGGCACGCTGGACGCCAAGGGCCAGGTGCTCCTCGAGTGCCCGGCGCAGCCGCAGTCCGGCCCCATCAAGAGCGCGGCGCGGCTGTCCGCCGTGGCCAGCGTCTTCGAGTCCGGCAGCGGCCGCTCCACCATCGGCGAGGCCACGGTGCCGGTGCATCCGGAGGCGTACTACCTGGGCCTCCAGGCCAGCACGCAGAAGGTGAAGGCCAACACGCCCTTCACCGTGTCCGGCGTGGTGGTGGACTGGCGCGGCGAGCTGCTGTCGGGCGGCAAGGCCCCGAAGACGGTGGAGCTGGAGTACCTGCTGCTGGAGGAGAACTACGGCTACTACTACGATGAGGACTCCGGCTACGAGCGCTACCAGCGCTACCTGCGCCCGCAGCGCGAGGGCGCGGTGACGGTGAAGGTGGAGAACGGCCGCTTCAGCGCCAACGTGCTGCCGGGCCGCGACGGCGCGGGCTACCTGGTGCGCGCCCGCGCGGGCAACACCCAGACGGACCTCACCGTCGAGGGCGACGGCCGCTACTACTGGTGGGGCGAGGGCTCGCGCGTGGACCAGACGCCGCGGCCCGCGAAGCCCACGGCGCTGGAGCTGTCCATGCCCGCGAAGGGCAGGGTGGGCGAGGCCCTCACGGTGAAGATGAAGGCGCCCTACCGGGGCCGCGTCCTCTTCACCGTGGAGACGGACCGGGTCATCGCCACGGGCTGGAAGCAGGTGGAGCCGGGCGAGGTGTCCTGGAGCTTCACCCCGAAGGAGTACACGCCCAACGTGTACGTGAGCGCGTTCCTGGTGAAGGACCCGCACCTGGAGTCCGCCCAGGCCTTCATGCCGGACCGCGCCTTCGGCGTGGGCAGCGTCTCGCTGGAGCCGGTGGACTACACGCAGGCCGTCTCGGTGTCGGTGCCCAGGGAGGTCCGCTCCAACGACACGCTCACCGTGGACGTGACGGTGGAGGGCGTGGAGGGCCCCACCTTCGCCACCGTGGCGGTGGTGGACGAGGGCATCCTGTCCCTCACGCGCTTCCAGAGCCCGGATCCGCTGAAGGAGGTCTTCACCCGGCGCGCGCTGGGCGTGGACACCTATGAGACGGTGGGCTGGGCGCTGCTGGTGCCCCCGGGCGGCAACTCCAGCTCCACGGGCGGTGACGAGGGCGGCGCCGAAGGCCGCGTGCAGCCGGTGAAGCCCGTGGCCCTGTGGAGCGGCGTGGTGGAGGTGCCCGCGAGCGGCAGGCTGCGCGTGCCCTTCCAGCTGCCGCAGTACCGGGGCGCGGTGCGGGTGATGGTGGTGACGGCGGGCAGCAAGCGCATCGGCCGGGCCAGCGCGCAGGTGCTGGTGCGCGACCCGCTGGTGCTCCAGACGACGCTGCCGCGCTTCCTCACCCAGAACGATGACCTCCAGATCCCCGTCTTCGTCACGAACCTGTCCGGCAAGGCGCAGGAGGTGAAGGTGACGCTGGCCGCGGAGGCGCTGGCGGTGCCGGGGCTCGCGATGCCGGAGGGCCTGGGCTCGCCCCTGGAGCTCAAGGGCAGGAGCGAGGGCCGCGCGAAGCTGGAGGACGGCAAGTCCCGCACCTTCGTGTTCCAGGGCCGCGCGGTGCAGTCGGTGGGCGCGGCGCGGCTGACGGTGACGGTGGAGGGCGGTGGCTACACGTCGCGCGAGCAGCTGGACGTGCCGCTGTCGCCCGCGGGCCCGCGCGAGCGCCGCATCCAGCAGGTGGAGCTGGCGCAGGGCACCACGGACGTGAAGGTGCTGCTCCAGGGCTGGGTGCCCACCACGGAGCGCACCACCGTCTGGGTGACGAACAACCCGTACGCGAAGTCGCTCCAGCACCTCTCGTACCTGGTGCGCTACCCCCACGGCTGCATCGAGCAGACGACGTCCTCCACGCGGCCCCTGCTGTTCGTGAGCCAGCTGGTGGAGCGCGTGGACCCCACGCTGGTGTCCACGTCGAAGGTGCCGGACATGGTGCAGTCCGGCATCAGCCGGGTGCTGTCCATGCAGACGGCGTCGGGCGGCTTCGCGTACTGGCCGGGCAACACGGAGCCGGTGGCCTGGGGCACGGCCTACGCGACGCACATGCTGCTGGACGCGCGCAAGCTGAAGTACCCCGTGCCGGAGGACCGCCTGGACAGCGCCATCGCGTGGATGGGCGACGAGCTGACCCGCACGGAGGGGCGCGTGGCGCAGGACGGGCACTCGGAGCAGCACGCCGAGCCGTACATGCACTACGTGCTCGCGGTGGCGGGCAAGGGCCGCAAGGCGCGCGCGCTGGCCATGGTGAACGGCCTGGAGGCGGAGGCGAAGAAGCAGCCGCTCACCGGCGAGCAGCAGGAGGACCTCTACCTGCTCAAGGCCGCGCTGTGGCTGTCGGGTGACCGGCGCTACGAGCGCGACCTGCGCAACCCGGACGTGTCCAACGTCACCGACGAGCGGAAGAACAGCTGGTCGTTCTATTCGGACCGGCGCCGCCGCGGCCTGATGCTGAGCACCTTCCAGGACCTCTTCGGCGACGCGCCGGAGGGCGAGCCCCTGGCGCGCATGGTGGCGACGGCGCTCCAGTCGCGCACGTCGGCGTACTACTCGACGCAGGAGCTGGTCTGGGGCATCACCGGCCTGGGCAAGCGGCTCCAGGGCTCGGCCACGACCTTCACTCCGCCCACGCTCACCGTGGCGGGCAAGGCGGTGACGCCCGTCGCGGAGAAGGACGCGCGCGTGTCGGACCGCACGTGGGCCCTGGCCCGCGCCAGCGAGCGCGCCAGCCTGTCGCTGGACCTGAAGGAGAAGGGCGGCGGCAGCGTGTACCTCATCCTCAACAGCGAGGGCGTGCGCACCACGCCGGAGGTGAAGGCGGGTGGGAAGGGCCTGACGCTCAAGCGCACCTGGCGCACGCTGGATGGCACCGCGCTGGACCTGAAGGCCACGCCGGTGAAGCTGGCGGACCTCATCTACGTGGAGCTGGCGGTGACCAACACCACGGGCGAGCGCGTGCAGAACATCGCCCTGGTGGACCGGCTGCCGGCGGGCTGGGAGATCGAGAACGCCCGCCTGGGCCGCGGTGGCGGCGTGGACTGGGCGGACACGGAGTCGCTCTGGGCGCCGGACTACGTGAACGTGCGCGACGACCGCATGGAGGCCTTCGGCGCGCTGGCCGCGGGCGAGACGAAGAAGGTCGTCTACGCGGTGCGCGCGGTGACGGCGGGGTCGTTCACGCTGCCGTCCGCGGAGGCGGAGGCGATGTACGACTCCTCGCTCTGGGCCCGTGATGCGGCGGGCACGGTGCAGGTGGTGGGGCCCTGGAAGGAAGACCTGCTCTAGGGCTCCATGCTTCGCGTTCGCTTCAGGAAGTGGGCGGGGGTGGCGCTGGCGGGGCTCGTGCTCATGGGCGCGGCCCTGCTGGCCGCCTGGTGGGTGCCGCTGCCGGAGCGGCTGGCGGCGCCCCCCTCGGTGGTGATGGCGTACCGGGACGGGACGCCCGCGTACGTCTTCCTCGCCCCGGACGAGCGGTGGCGCATGCCCGCGCCGAAGGACCGCATCGACCGGGCCTACCTCCGGGCCCTGGTGGCGCTGGAGGACAAGCGGTACTTCCGGCACCCGGGCGTGGATCCGCTCGCGGCCGTGCGCGCCCTCGGGCTCAACCTGAGCCGGGGGCGCCGGGTGTCGGGCGCGTCCACGTTGACGATGCAGCTGGTGCGCGTGCTGGAGCCCCGCCCCCGCACGTTCACCTCGAAGGTGATCGAGTCGTTCCGCGCCGCGCAGTTGGAGCTGCGGCTGTCGAAGCAGGAGCTGCTGGACGCGTACCTCCAGTTCGTGCCCTACGGGCGCAACGTGGAGGGCGTGGAGGCGGCGGCGCTCGCGTACTTCGGGCACACGGCCCAGCACCTGAGCCCGGCGGAGATCGCCACGCTGCTGGCGGTGCCGCAGAACCCGAACCGGCGCTTCCCGTCGCCGGACAACCTGGACCGGCTGCGCTCGGCCCGGGACGACATCGCGAGGCGCCTGCTGGACTCCGGCGGCCTGGGGGTGGACGGGGTGTCGCGCGAGGCGGTGCTGGCGGAGGTGCGGGAGACGCCGGTGCCGGGCGTGTTGAAGCCGTTCCCCCGCGAGGCGCCGCACGCGGCGGTGTGGCTCAAGGCGAGGCAGCCGGGGACGACGTGGCTCGCGACGACGCTGGACGCGGGCACGCAGCGCTTCGTGGAGCGCACGCTGGGGGACGCGGCCCGGCGGCTGGAGCGGCAGGGCATCCACAACGGCGCGGTGGTGGTGGTGGACCGCGAGTCCGGCGACGTGCGCGCGCTGGTGGGCAACTTCGACTTCTTCGATGAGAAGAACGGCGGGCAGATCATCGGCTTCGCCACGCCGCGCTCGCCGGGGTCGGCGCTCAAGCCGCTGCTGTACGCGATGGGCATCGACCAGGGGCTGGTGGGGCCGGAGACGCTGGTGCCGGACATCCCGGTGTCATACGGCGGCTACCAGCCGCGCAACTTCGACGGGCGCTTCCTGGGGCTCGTGCGGATGCAGTACGCGCTGTCGCAGTCTCTCAACCTGCCCTTCGTGCGGCTCCTGGAGCGGCTGGGCGTGGAGGGCTTCCTGGGCGCGCTGCGCGGCGCGGGCGTCACCAGCCTGGACCCCCGGCCGGGGCACTACGGCCTGTCCGCGGCGGTGGGGGGCCTGGAGGTGACGCCGCTGGAGCTCGCGGGCGTGTACCTGGCGCTGGCGGGGGACGGGAAGGCGAGGCCCCTGCGCGTGCTGCGGGAGGACGCGCCCACGCGCGAGCCCCCCTCACTGATGTCCCCCGGCGCGGCGTGGCTGACGCGGCAGGCGCTGTCGCTGCGAGACCGGCCGGACTTCCCGGAGCGGCGGCGGCTCACGGGGCTGCCGGCGCGGGTGCACTGGAAGACCGGCACGAGCTTCGGCAACCGGGACGCCTGGGCGGCGGGCTCCGGGCCCAGGCACACGGCGGTGGTGTGGCTGGGCAACTTCGACCACGCCTCCAGCGTGCACCTGGTGGGCGCGGAGAACGCGGCGCCGCTGCTCTTCGACATCCTGGAGGGCGTCGGGCCGCGAGGCACGGCGCTCCAGGAGGAGGACGCGACGCCGCCGAAGGACCTGGTGAGCGTGGAGGTGTGCGCGTACTCGGGGCACCTGCCCACGGACGCGTGCACGCAGCGCAAGAAGGTGGACGCGGTGCGCACGGCGGTGCCGACGACGCCCTGCCCGTACCATCACCGCGTGGAGGTGGACGTGGACTCGGGGATGGCGGTGGGCCCGGGCTGCCGCGAGGGGCGCCGCACGGAGTCGCGCGTGTACCTGACCTGGCCGTCCAGCCTGCGCCGGTGGTTGGCGGAGCAGCAGCGCCAGCTGCCGGAGCCTCCGCCCATGGCGCCCGGCTGCGTCGTGGGCGGCGAGCGGGACACGCCCGTCATCCTGTCACCCCCCGAGGGCCAGGTGGCGCTGCTCATCCCCGGCCTGGACGCGGAGGCGCAGAAGGTGCCGCTGGAGGCCGAGGCCGCCCACGACCGCGAGCTGACGTGGTTCGTGGACGGCGCCGTGCTGGGCACGGCGAGGGCCGCCGAGCGGCTGTGGTGGAAGCCGTCCGTGGGCACGCACGACATCCTGGTGACGGATGACCGCGGGCTCACCGCGCGCCGGACGCTGGTGGTCCGCGAACGTCAGTAGCGCATCTCCCAGCCCTTCTCGCCACGGGCGTAGTGCGCGCCCGCGGGCAGCTCGCCGTAGAACAGCGCGTCCTTCATGCCCACGACGGACGCGCCGTCGAACAGGCCCACCTCGCCCTTGGCGGGGAAGGTGATGCCCAGCGCCGCGGCGGTGAGGCGCACCGTCTGGCCCGGCGCCACCGTCGTGTCGCCCAGCACCGCGCCCATGGGGGGCTTCACCTGCGTGGGCGCGTAGTCCCCGCCCGCCAGGCTCACCCGCAGGTTCGTGGTCAACGTCATGCCCTGGAGCGACACCGCCTGCGCGCCGTGGTTGCCCACCTCCACCCAACCCTCGCGCGGGTCGAAGGCCTCCAGCACCAGCGTGGACTGCTGCCCCTTCAGCCGCTTCACCTCCGCCATCACGAACTCGCGGCGCACCGTCACGAAGCGCTTCATGTATGCCTTGCCCGCGGTGAACTTCGCGTAGTCCATGTACCCGTCCCCCTGCATCGAGCTGTCGATCAGCGCGTGGAGCTGGTCGATGTACGGGTCCATCACCTGCGAGGTGAAGAGCTCGGCCAGCGCCTTGTCCAGCCGCGCCTCCAGCCGGGCGCGCAGCTCGGGGTTGAGCACCACGCGCGTGCCCATGTTGGAGAACGTCGGCAGGTAGCCCGGGTAGCTCTGCTGCTCCAGCTTGCGCTGCTGGTACATCTTCTCCACCCAGCCATCCAGCAGCGTGAAGCTGAAGAGCGGGTGCTTCATGTTGCTCGTGGTGGCGGACATGTCCGTGATGGTGTTCTGGTACCACCAGCGCGCATCGACGTTGTTCAGGTCCCAGGGCACGTAGCGCCAGCGGCCGGTGATGTCGTCGTGCATGAAGTAGCTCTCGGAGTCCTCCACGTAGTTGTTGGACATGAGCGCGTCCAACACCATGGAGCGCACGTAGGACTCCAGCTCCAGGTTCTTCTCCAGCGCCTCCACGAGCTGCGGCTCCGGCGTGTGGTTGATGACGTCCAGCACCTCCCACAGCGCGTCGTCCGGCTCGCTCTCGTTGGTCTTCTTCTGCCAGTCACCCTGGTAGGGCACCTTCCACGTCTTGAACTCCGTGTCCTTCCAGCCCGCGCGGTAGATGGTCGGGTCGTCGTCCGGGAACTGCCTCGCCTTGACGAAGGCCTTGTTGACCTGCTCCACCTCCAGGAACACGCCCTCGTAGTGGCCGTTCACGGACAGGCGCACGAAGGTCGCCTTCGACGCCGGCACCCGCATCGCCGCCAGCAAATCGTAGGCGATCTTCTCCGCGAGCATCGACGCGTCGGCGTACTCGGCGATCAGGTTGAGGGACGTGCGGCCCTCGAACTTGTCCCCATCCGCGAAGCTCACGTTCCAGCTCTTCTTGTCGAAGTAGCGCGCGGAGGCGCCGCGCAGCCGCACCTTCACCGGGAACGTCTTGCCGTTCGCCTGGAACGTCGCGTCCTGCTCCCCGGTCAACGGGTCCTTCTTGAACTGCTCCAGCACCTCCGGGGGCATGGTCAGCGCGTACTCCGGCACCGACGTCGGGACCTTCGGCAGCGTGAACGGCCGCTCCACCTCCGGCACGGGCTGCGGATCCGCGCCGCCGCCATCCGCGGGGTCCGGGGTGCCCGAGTCCGCCGCGCCGCCATCGGGAGCCCCGGCGTCCGGAGCGCCCGCGTCGGGAGCGCCGGAGTCCGGCGTGTCGGGATCCGTGATGCCGGGATCCGTCACCGAGGGCGAGGAGTCATCGGGGGTCGACGTGCCGCCACCGCAGGCGACCAGCAGCATCGAGAGGCTGAGCAGGAGTCTGAGACGCATCATCGCCCGACCCGTGAGCAAGCCCCATGCCTTCCCGCCGGAGTGTCAACGGGCCGCCGCCGCCCCCCGCGCGCAGGCCCCTGGGGGCAGCCCATGGGGCCCGGAGCGCCCAGCGGTAGGAAAACACTTTCCCATCCCGGAATGCTCGCCTGCACTCCCAGGGCGCATGTGACGGACCGCGCGACGGGCCCGACCAGGACTGCCCGCCTGCTCGGCGGCACAGGGGAAACAGGCGTCATCGCTTCCGGGGCGGGCAGGCGGGCTACAGCCACGGAGATGCCGCGCTGTGCACGGACGCGGCCGCCGGACCTAGCTTTCTTGAGGGCAGGCTGGAGGACGGCCCGAGTCCGCCAAGGGAGCGATGATGGAGTCCTGGAACCAGACCTCGACTGATGCCGTGCGCGCCCACGCGCCTTCCACGATGAACCGGCGCATCGACGCCCACGTGGAGTCGTGCGTCCGGTACATGGCGGAGCAGGGGGACCGCTCGGAGATGAGCCGCTACCTCGAGAAGCTGGAGCACGAGTGGGACGTGCACCGGACCCTGATCGTGGGGGTCCCCGCCGTGGCGCTGGCCGGCCTGCTGCTGAGCCACAAGGGCGGCCGCGGCCTGCGCATGCTCGGCGGCGTCACCCTGGCCCTGCTCCTCCAGCACGGCCTCACCGGCTTCGGGCCCCTGTCCGTGCTGGTGCGCGCGCTGGGCATTCGCACCCGCCGGGAGATCGACCTGGAGAAGTTCGCCATCAAGGCCCTGCGCGGGGACTTCGAGCGCATCCCCAACGACGGGGGGCCGCTGGCCCGCGCCAACGCCGCCCTCGTCGCCGCGCAGTCATGACGGACGCACGCCTCCCCGGCGACAGGGAGGCGCAGGTCCCGCGCCTCAGTGCACCAGGGGCGTCGTGTAGCCGCCGCCCAGCGCGGGCATCAGCGCGGGGCCCGGCGTGCTGGAGCCCGGCCTGCGGTCGCCCCGGGTGTCGAAGAAGCCGTTGAGGCCGGCGACGCCGATGGAGAAGTTCGTCACCCAGCCCTCGTCGGGTTTGCCCTCGGCCGCCTTGATATCGAAGGGCCGCGCGAAGTGCAGGCGCAGCAGCAGGGGCCCCAGCGACAGGTTGAAGCCGACGACGGCGTTGAGCACGCGGTGGTCCCAGAGGTCCCTCGCGCCGTCGCCCACGCCGCCCGCGTCCATCGCGGCGATGGCCTCCAGGTCGCTCAGGAACGCCACCCGGATGATGTCGTTGAGGGGCAGCTGCGCCTCAACGGTGCCGTAGACGAAGTGCTGGCCCAGGAGCCACCGCTCGTCGCCGAAGTTCACGCCGCGCAGGGTGTCGAAGCTGGACAGGTAGTAGGAGCGCGCGTAGCGGCCGCCCACCGTGGTGCCCGCGCCCAGGCGCGTGAAGAAGTTCGTGCGGCCGTAGATGGGGAAGTACCGCTCCGCGTCCAGGCGCAGGTTGCCATACGCCTGACCGTCGAAGGGCTGCACGCCGGCGGTGGCCTCCAGCAGCACGGAGCTGCCCGCGAGCGGCCCGGTCGCGTAGTGGTACTTGATGGTGTCGTAGCCGATGCGCCCGCTCAGCTCCGTCTGGAAGCGGATGTGCTGGTTGTCCGCGCGCCACGCGGACAGGAGGTCCTGGTTCGCCTCGTTGCGCTCCGGGAACGCCAGGTAGAACTCGCTGAAGTCATCCAGGAAGTACTTCGTGCCGCCGATGCTCAGGTCGCCCTGGAGGTAGAAGAAGGTGCTGAGCGGGTAGCGCAGGCTGCCCAGCGCGCCGAAGTAGCGCTCCGACGACACGAAGAACGGCCGCTGCTCCACCGGCAGGTTGTCGAAGGTCTTGTCCACGCGGAAGCGCAGCGACTGGAACAGGCCGCCGCCCCACGTCGAGCGCTTCTCGTCATTGACGTAGAGCAGCAGGCCGTCCGTCAGCTCGAAGGAGCCGTACACCGCCAGCGTGAGGACCACCTGGTGGTCGCGCAGCCGGTCCGACGCGGACGCGAACACCTGGCCCACGAAGCCACCGCCGCCCGCGCCCGCGAAGCCGAAGATGGGCCCCAGCTCGATGTTCTCCCGCTTGAAGGGCCTGTAGGCCTGCGCCTCCGTGAGCGACTTGAGCGCCATGGGGGAGGGCGGATCCGCCTGAGGCTCCTTCGGCGTCTCCAGCGACAGCATGCGCGGCGGGCGCAGCAGGGATGGCTTCCGCTCGCCGCTCATGTGGAAGAGCATCCACAGGCCGCCGTCCGGGCCGGCGCCCGGCTCGAAGACGCCGGTGGTCAGGTCGGTGCGGCGCACGATGCGGCCGTCCGCCAGGAGCTCGTGCAGGTCGGAGCTGCTCTTGTTGAAGGCCACGAAGAACACGCGGCCGTCCGGCAGCGCCAGCGGATCCGCCTCGTCGCGCTCCTCGCTGGTGAGACGCTCGGCCTGGCCCACCGGCGCGTCCGGCTTCACGCGGAAGAGGTTGTACTTGCGGTGCGACGTCGCGTCGGACGTGTAGATGATGCCGGACGGGCCCCAGGTGAGCTGGCGCTCGGCGAAGGCGTCGTCGGTGAGCTTGCGGATGGGGGCGTCCTCGCCCTGCGTCAGGTCCAGCAGGTACACGTCGCGCAGGCCCGCGTCGTTGATGCCGATGAACGCGATGTAGCGCCCGTCCGGGGAGAAGGCCGGTGAGTAGATGGCCAGCACGCCCTGCCTGTCGACGCGGTACGTGCGCCGGTCCCCCGTCTCCAGCTTCACGCTGAGCCCCACCTCCGTGCCGATGCCGGTGCGGACGGCGGACCGCCGCACCAGCACGTCCGTGGCGCGCTTCTCGGAGAGGTGCACGTAGTCCTGCACGTACAGCACGTCGCGCCCGGTGCGCTCCGCCACGAACGCGAGCTTGTCCCTGGTCAGCGCGAAGTTGCGGCCGGACACCGGGTGCAGCGACTCCACGCCCGGCACGCCGTCACCCGCCACCTTCACCGTCTTGCCCGGCGTGCGCGGATCCGTGAGGTACAGCCGACTCTCGCCCGTCTCCGGCACGATGGTGCGCAGTGCCAGCACGTTGCCGTCCGGGCCGCTGGCCATCGCGGTGACGATCCCCGGCGTCTCGCCCAGCGAGTCCAGCGCGGGCGCCGTCTGCGACGACTCCAGGTACGTCTTGAACGACCGGCGCTTGAGCCAGTTCTCGAACCGCGCGGAGATGCGCTTGGGGTCATCCCCCGTCAGCCGCTCCAGCAGCTCCTCGAACTTGAGCGACGGCGAGTCGCGCGAGCCGCCCACCAGCCGGGGCGCCTCCTCCAGGAGCCGCTGGGTGATGCCCGCGCCGTACTCCTCCTCCAGGAACGCCACGCGCGCCTGGCCGACCTTGTAGATCCACAGGTAGCCGTAGGGCCCGGGGGAGAAGAAGTCGAGGAACGCATAGCCCTTCATCAGGTCCGGGTTCACCAGCAGGTCCCGCACCATCATCTCCGCCTCGGGGTCCAGGCCGCGCTTGGCGTAGAACTCCGCCAGGCCTTCGATGAACCACAGCGGATAGCCGCCCAGCGGATCCCCGAAGGTCTTCGCCTGCTCGGCCACGGTGCGCACCTTCTGGATGGTGAACTGGTGCGCCAGCTCGTGCGTGCTGACCTCCTCGAAGAGGTGGTGGTCGCCCAGGTACGGCAGCGACAGCTTCAGGTCCTCCGTGGAGGTGACGCCCAGCGTGCCCTCGGAGACCGCGAACACGTTCGTCTGCAGGAACTCCGCGTAGCTGCTGTAGAGGATGTACGGGAACGTCTCCGTGGGGACGTACTTGAACTGATCCACCAGGTACCGGTACGCCTCCTCGACGATGGGCGCGGCCCGCTCGGCCACCTCGCGCTCGCGCTCGTAGAAGTAGAAGCGCACGCCGCCCGTCTTCGCGCCCAGGTCCCTCGCGTAGGTGTACTTGAAGCCGCCGTCCGCGCTGCCTCCCAGCATCAGCGGCGCGCCGGAGAACACCGCGCCGCCGTCCGCGCTGGTGATGTCCGCGACGGTGCCCGCGTCACCCGCCGTGCCGCCGTCCACGCCGGTGATGTCCGCGACGGCGCCCGCCTCTCCCGCCGTGCCGCCGTCCGCCAGCGCCACCACGCCCGGGGGGGGGATGCCGCCGTCGGGCAGGCCCGTGACCGCCGGAGGGACGCCGGCGTCGGACGCGCCCATGTCGAGCGCGATGCCATCCTGC